>NZ_JBFNGB010000010.1:0-63226 GCF_046035835.1 Helcococcus bovis | reverse complement strand
GCTAAGTTCTGTCAAGGGCTCTCCCTTGACAGGTTTTAGATAAAAAATTATAATCCATGAGCACTGCAAACAATTAATCATTTATCTATTGACATTTGATAGCTGGTCTTTGTATAGATTATTACATAAAATTTGTGAAATGTTAATGTCATTATTGTTAATAAAATTTAATATATTATGGAAATATATGATCTGTGTTCTGAAAATTTAAAGAGGACATGTAAAAATCAAAAATATAAATTAGAAAATTATCTCAATTAAAAAAAATAATAAAAAGCGATAATAAAATTTTAGCTTAAAATGTACGCAAAAAATCAATATTAAAAAAAGCGATAATAAAATTAGGGATGAAAAGTATCTCAAAAATCATATTCATTAAATTGAGATAATGAAATACATTAAAATCCCTATAAATTTTTCATGAAAAATACCCACAAAATATAAAATTAAAAAAAGCGATAATTTTCGAGTTAAAAATTGTACCCACAAAAATGCAAAATGAAAATTTAAGATAACTCATAGCTATAGTAAATTTACTTACCAGTTTTATTGCGATTGGGACATCAAGTTCCTAAAATATTTAAATGCCCAACTTTTCAAAAAAAAAGCTCCATAAGGAGCTTTTACTAATTTACCACAAGCAAGTCTAGCAAAACCAATTTGGCGAGGTCGGCAAAAAAATTTTAATTTGCCACAAGCAAGTCAGATTTAAGAAACAATTTAATATGTTTGGCAAATAAATTATTCATTTATAATTACATTGTGGTAAATTTTGTTTACATCGTCAGATTCGTTTAGCATTCCCATTAATTTATTGAATGCGTCAATATCTTCTTGAGCTGTTAATGTAACATATTCATTTGGAATCATTGCAGTTTCACAAGTATCAAATTCTACATTTGGAATTAATTTTTCAATTGCATCTTGACCTTTACCAAAATCAGAAAATGATGTCTTTACGGTCATTTCACCATCTTCAACTAATACATCAATTACATCAACATCTGCTTCAAGTAAGGCTTCCAGCATAGCATCTTCATTGTCATATTTAAATTCAAATAGACCAACAGATTCATAGTTGTATGAAACCCCACCTGTGTTAACCATCTTCGCACCGGGAGATTTTGTAAATGCTGTTCTTACGTCAGTCATTGAACGATTTGTATTGTCTGTTAAGCAATCTACGATGAATGTTGAATTTCCAGGTCCAAAACCTTCATAACGAGCTTCAGTATAGTTTTCTACAGTGCCACCTTTTGCTTTATCGATAGCTCTTTTAATAACATCAGCAGGGATTTGATTGGACTTTGCTTCTTGAATTTTTCTCTTAAGAGTTAAGTTCATTTCTGGATCTGGTTCACCACTCTTTGCTGCAATATATATTTCTTTACCAAATCTTGAATATAATTTTGTTTTCATAGCGGCAGTTTTAGCCATTGATGCTGCACGCACTTCATGAGCTCTTCCCATTTTAATACCTTCTTTCATTTATTTAAAATTAATCGCATATATTATATCAGAAATATGATATAATTAAAAGGGGTTTTATTGGTAGAAATAGGATAAAAAAATAAATGATATTTATATTGATGGGGGAAATATGATAAAACAGTACAAAAATGGTCAAGAATTCATTACCGAAAATTTAAGATTATTACAACAAAATAAATATTTTTCTCTTTATTTAATAAATAATTCTAATGTTTTGCAAGAATGCGACAATAAAAACTATGCACTAAAATCTGAAATTGGTGATAAAAAACTTATTATAATTAAGTGTGATCCATACGGGGCAATATTTTATGGAGATGAGGAATGCTTAGAAGAGGCTATTGATTACATTCTTACCGAAAAATTAGAAATTAAAAATTTTTTGAGTTTATATGAATTAGGAAATTCAATTAAAAATATTTTTGCAGAAAAATATAAAATTAAATTTAAATTAGGATTAGCATTTGATTTCATGGACTCAAAACAGATTACAGAACCATCTTGTAATGAAGTAGAACACACAAATTTTGATGATATAGATGAATTATATGATTGTTTGGGAAATTTTATAAAAGATGTAGGTTTGGATAATGAGGTAAGTTTAGAAAAATTAAAATCAAATATTGATAAATACAGGGTTATAAGAGATGGAGATAAAATAATTTCAATGGCAAAATATGGGGATTTTTCAGATGAAATTTGTAAAATTTCAGATGTATACACTAGAGTTGAATACCGTGGAAATAGTTATGCAAGGAAAGTTGTAAACACATTGAAAAATGAAATTATTAAAAATGGTAAAATTGCCGTATTAAATGTAGATAAGAAAAATCCTATTTCAAATCACTTGTATTCATCATTAGGATTTGAAAAAGTGTTTTCTCAGGTGGAGTTTAGGAGAGAAGATTAAAATTCTATTTTTAGTTGAATAATCTAAAATAATAGATTATTTACAGAATCTTAGTTAAGTAATAATATTTATTTATAGATATCTATGAAAAGAGGTTGTTATGAATAAAGTTGGGAGATATATAAAAGAACTTAGAAAATCAAAGGGAATGACTCAAAAAGAATTGGCTGAAAAATTATTTATATCATTTCAAGCAATTTCAAAATGGGAAAATGGGGAAAGCTTACCAGATACTTCAATTCTTTTAGATTTAGCAAGTGAATTAGATACCAACGTAAATTTATTACTTAATGGAGGAAGTATGGTTTATAAAAATATTAGATTTATGTCTATTTCAGACGTAGTTAAGGGATTTGAATCTATAGAAAATGTTGGAAAATATTTTGGTAAAAATAGTACTTTTTATTTAGGCATGATAGAAGGTATAAATAAGAAAATGAATATTGATTTGGAAAAATATTTATCAGATGCAAAAACTAGAGAAGTGTTAATTACAGAAGTCATTGTTCAACATATTATGGATGGTGGAAAAATCGATATAAACGAAGTTAAGGATTATATAGAAAATCAAAAAATGATAGATGTTATTAAGAGCTATTTATAGAAATAATCAAGAAACTTGAAAAATCAGGAAAAATTTAGTAGGGAATTTTAAGGGATCGTGGAGATACAGAGTAGGTAAATATAGAATTATTGTTGAAATTAATGATATATAATAATATTAATTTTAAATATTGGACATTGTAAAGAAATTTATAAAAGGTAAAATAAAAAGCATGCATGTTAGCATGCTTTTTGTCTTTATATTTAATTATTGATATAATAGAAAATAAATAATCTCATAAAAAGAAAGGAGCCATCATGCAAGATGGAAATCTCATAAAAAAATATCTGAAATTTGTGTCACTTTCAATAGGAGGAATAATTTTCTATTCCATTTATTCAGTAGTTGATGGAATATTTGTAGGGCGAGGTATAGGTGTGGAGGCATTGTCCGCAGTAAATGTCACGATTCCATTTATCACATTTCTATTTTCTTTATCGATGCTATTTTCGATTGGAAGTTTAAATATTGTTTCTTTCAGTTTGGGTAAAAATGACAAGAAAAGGGCGGATAATTATTTTACGCAAACTGTTTTGATTGCCGCTTTAGTAGGAATGCTGATTTCCTTGATTTCGTTTTTCAACATTAATTCTATAGTTGATTTTTTAGGTAAGAATGAAGAAGTCAAGAGTTATGCGGTAGATTATGCCAAGGTAATTTCAATATTTTCACCTTTCATCATTCTTACTTATGTATTTGAATTACTTGTAAAGGCTGAAGGCAAGCCAACAATAGGGTTTATATTAATGTTAATTTCGGCGTCTATAAATATAGTTTTGGATTATTTATTTGTATTTTATTATAATTTTGGAATAAAAGGAGCGGCCTGGGCTACAGGAATATCACAATTTATTCCGTCAGTATTGTATGCAATTTATTTTTCATCGCAAAAATCAAGATTAAATTTTGTTAAGATAAAATTTAATTTTACAATTATTAAAAATATTATAAAATACGGAATTCCAGCATTTTTGGCAGAATTGTCAACAGGCTTTATAATTTTCATATTTAATACAAAACTTGCGGCAACGCTTGGAATCAAAGGTTTAGCAATATTTTCTATCATAATGTATATATTAAACTTATTTACAAACATCATGTTGTCGGTAAATCAAGGAACACAGCCGTTGATAGCTTATTATATAGGAAAAAAGGACATAAAAAGTGTAAAATTGCTGAAAAAAATGATGTATTCAATAGTGCTAGGGATAACTATTTTAGTATTTTTAGTAATTCAAATTTGGACAGATGAGATAATCAACATATTTTTAGACGAAACAAAGCTGAAATTTTTAAACGAAGCAATAATGGATATAAGAATATATTCATTTGCACTTTTAATACTAGGATTTAACATAGTTACAGGCGGATATTTGACCGCAGTAAGAATGCCAAAAAAAGAATTTATCATAAATATTCTAAGAGGATATGTTTTGGTTGCATTGAGTGTAAACATTATTCCACTAATATTTGGAGTTAACTCAATTTGGTACGCCATGATAGTTTCAGAGTTCATTACATTATTTGTATCAATAGTTTTTTTATTAAATATAAAAAGGGGAAAATTGGAATACTAGATCCAATTCTATAGGAAATTGTATAAAAAATGTAAAAAAATCCCCATAACCACTTTTAAAGCTCCGAAAAGGAGTATGTAAAAGTGGCATGGGGATTTTTTATTTTTATATGATTGATAACAATTTTAATATTTCATCTTTAGTTTTAGCGTTTTTTAATATCTCAATATTTTCTTCATTCATCAATTTTCTTGAAATATTTGCTAAAAGTTTTAAGTGTTCTTCGTTATTATCTTCAGGAATTAATAAGGATATAATCAGATTAACCTTGCTTTCATCCAAGGTTTCCCAATCTTCTATATCATTTTCGTTTCTAATAAATAATATTTGTGCTGTTTTTACTGATGAAGATTTGGCATGAGGAATAGCAAAATTATTCATCATTCCTGTCAAACCTTCATTTTCTCTATCAACATAAGATTTAAAAACTTCATTCTTTGAAGAGCTTATTCCCAATTCAACTGAAAGTTCAGACAATTTCCTTAAAACTTCTTTTTTATTACTAAATTTCTGATTTAATAATATTCCATTTTCTGTAATTATCGCCATTCTATCTCCTTAAAAATTTACTCCATTATTTTCTTTCTTGTTAAGCCTAAAGCAATACCTCCTACTATTGAACCAACTAATATAGCAATCACCCATTGTAGTGGATTAGTTACTACCGGCAATACCAAGAATCCCCCATGAGGTGCTGGAACTTGTACTTTCATAAGATAAGTTAATATAGCAGAAATAGATGATCCTAACATAAAGCAAGGTAATGCTCTTAGAGGATCTTTAGCAGCAAATGGTATTGCACCTTCTGTTATATGAGTAGCACCTAATATAGCATTAACATAAGCTGCGTTTTTTTCATCTTTTGTAAATTTATTTTTGAATAATAAAACTGAAATAGTTGTAACTAGAGGTGGAGCTATGCAAGCAGCTGATACCCCTGCCATAAATGAATAATTTCCTTGTGCAAGAAGTGCTGTGCCTGTTACATATGCAGCTTTATTTACTGGCCCACCAAAGTCTGTCGCACACATTATTCCTACTATAAAACCTAAAAGTATAGGATTAGAATTTTCAAATTGTGCTAAAAATTTCATCATTGCTTCATTTATAGTTACCATTGGTCCAACAATTATAGTCATCAATAAACCTGTAATTAAAACACTAAATAATGGATATAAAAATATAGCTTTTAGTCCATCTAATTGTTTTGGTGCATTTTTTAATAATTTTTCCAATAGAATTATACTGTAACCAGCTATAAAGCCAGCAATTATGCCTCCTAAAAAGCCAGCTCCACCATTATGTGCAATAAATCCTGCGATAAACCCCGGAACAATAGCCGGCCTTTTACCTATACTTTGAGCGATATAAGTTGCTAATATAGGGGTCATTAATCCTAAAGCAATACCTCCTATATTTTTTAATATTGCGGCAAATTGATTATATGATGCATGATTTGGATCTGATGAAAAAATCCCCCATAAAAATGAAATAGCAATTAACACACCACCACTTACCACAAATGGTAACATATGAGAAACGCCATTCATCAAATGTCTGTAGATTTGTCTACCAAAATTTAAATTTTCATTATTGATTTGAGAAGAATTTATATTTATATTTTCTGAGTTATTAATAGGATATTTCACAACGCCTTTTCCATTTAATGCATCTTCAATAAGTTTATCAGCGTTTTTTATGCCTTGTAATACTGAAACATCTATTATTCTTTTTCCTACAAATCTTTCATCTTGTACATCTTTATCAGACGCAATAATTATAGCTTCTGCCTCTTTTATTTCTTCTGTGGTAAACTCATTTTCAACACCTATTTGTCCGTGAGTTTCAACCTTTATGGAAACTCCCTTATTTTTTGCTGCTTGTTCTAATTTTTCTTGTGCCATATATGTATGAGCTATGCCTGTTGTACATCCTGTAGCTGCTAAAATTTTATATTTCATATTTCCTCCCATATTTTTTCTACTTTTACTTGTTTCATTAAATCTTTTACATCAGAAAAATCCGTAAGCCCATCTCTAAATGCTGTTGAGCTACCAGCACAAACTGCCTTTTTTAATGCATATTCTTTATCTTTTCCTAAATAAATTTCTGCAATATATGTTGCTAAAAGAGTATCTCCAGCCATAGCTGTATTTACTATTTTTCCTTCAGGAGCTGAACATTTCAAAATTAAATTTTCGTTTATTAACATTGCTCCATTTTCTCCCAATGATAATAAAATATTCTTTGTTCCCATTTTTATCAATTTTTTACTTAATCTTATAAATTGTTTTTCATCTTTAACATTTTCATCAAACCAAGAGCATAACTCAAATTCATTTGGTTTTAATATAAACGGTTCAAATTTGCAGAGATTAATAACAAATTTTGAAGAATTATCAATAACTATTTCAACATTTCTATCTTTTGCGATTTTACATATTTCAAAAATATAGTTTTCATCAATACCTTTTGGAAAACTCCCATTTATAGTAAGAATGTCATTTTTCTGAAATTTTTTTTCAAAATAAGCTTTTAAAAATTCTTTAGCTTCTTCTATAATCGGCCCGGGGTTCACCTGTGTATATTCTTTTTTTTCATCAAGAACATTTGTAAAAACATTTATGCGTGTTAATCCTTGTATTTCGGGCATAAAAATTTTAATATTTCGTTTTTTTAAATCGTCCTCTATATGTTGTCCTGTAAATCCACCTTTAAATCCTGTTACAGTACTTGAGATTCCTAGATTTTCTAAAATAATCGAAACATTTACACCTTTCCCATTGGCACTACACTTAAAATAATTTGTTCTATTAACTTTATTCGGCAATAATTTTTCAGTTTCAATAAATAAATCAATTGCTAAATTTGCTGTAAATGTATAAATCATCGTACCTCCTAGCTTTAATATAATTATATACGATTGCACGATGTAAATATTTTCTAATTTGATATATAATATTGTTAAATATAGAAATTTTTTACTATTTTAAGGAAATGATTATGAAAAAATTTACAGAAACAGAAAAATATTTAATAGATTTTATAGATAAAAACACACATAGAATATGTGAACTTTCAATAACGGAGTTAAGTGCTTTGGCTAATGTTTCTACTACAACAATTTTTAGAACAGTTAAAAAATTAGGATTTAATGGCTTTTCAGAATATAAATTTAATTTAATATCTAATATTGAAAATAAAGAATACTTTGATATTATTGAGGAAAAAGATAGAAGTGAAATTAAAAATATTATCTCTAAAAATCAACAAGAAGTAAATAGTACAATAAATAAATTAAATATTAAATCAATTTATGATTCAATAAATTATTTAAGAAGGGCTAACACTATACTTATATTTGCTAGGGGATTATCTGAACTTGTAGCTCAAGAAATTCAGGTGAAATTCCAATTATTAGATAAAAGATGTGACGTTTATACGGATCCAAATATTATAAGAAAAATTTCAAAAAAAGCAAAAAAAGAAGACTGTATTTTATATATTTCATTAGAAGGAGAAACAAAATAACTTGTAGATGCTTCTATATCATCACTTCAAAATGAAATTCCTTCAATATTGATAACTACAAATATAAACTCTTCATTGGCAAAAAATTGCAATATAATTATAGAAGGATATAAATCAACTTCTTCCTATTTTCCTGATTATGAAGTACGATCCAGACTTTCACTAAACGTTATAAGTAGAATTTTACTTGATTGCTATTCTTATAAATTTAATATATCATTAGAAAATTAATTGGTCTATAAAAAGGTATTACCAATAATTTCTTATAAAATTTATTATATTTGACTGTATAATTTTTGGTATAACCATTTAATATATTGTCAAAATGTAATTTTATGTGTCCAGCTTATAGGTAGTAGTTTAAGAAGATAAATCATGTAAATAAGAGTTTATTCAAATATACAGGTAAATTTTTTAGGACAACTACCTGTATATTTGAATAATGTAATAATTACATGTATGTAAAACAGTGATTTGTAAAATTTTTCATGTAAATTGTTAAAATATTTGTAATACATGATTATTTTTAACCTTTTTTACCTGTAATATAAAAAAATCACTATAATACATGATTTTCAAAAGAATTTACCTGTAATATTAAGAAATTATTATTTTATGATAAATACACCACCTGCGTAATATATTCAAAACCAAGATTTTCATATAGTTTTTTTGCACCGATATTTGTGTCATCGACTGCTATTTGAAAATCTTTATTATTTTTAGAAATTAATTTATTTACAATATTTTTTACAAAATAGCTTCCAATTCCTTGACCTCTATATTCTTTAGAAATTGCTAATCCATATAAATAATTTGAGTTTGAGCTTATATCAACTGTACAGGAACCCAAAATAATGTCATTTTTCTTAATTATATATAAAATGCTATTTTTATCATTCATAGCTTCTTTTGCATAAGTCGAGCTGATATTTAATGGTGAATCAAATGCTTCTGCATTTATTTTTGCAATTTTATCTATATCACTTTCGTTTGCTATGGAAATTGACAATTCAGATATTTTATCTATTTCATAAGGCGTTCTTTCTTTTTTTAACCATGATTCAGTATCATCAGTTTCCGATATATTCCAATGTTTTAACAAATCGGGATTTTTATCTAAAAATTTTCTTTCGCTTATAAATTCTATTGAAGAAATACCATAATCTTTAGTTTTTTCTAAGAATAAATTGTATAAAGTTTTTGCAATTCCATTCATTCTAAACTCAGGATGAATATTAATGCTAATTTTAACTTCTGTAGAGTCTGCATAAACCGTCAATATTCCTATTAAAATATTTTCATTATATGTCATGAAAAATGCAGGCATTGATTTATCGAAATTTAACATATTTGAAAGATATGGATATTTGAAAGTTTTATCATAGGTTTGGCAGATTGTTATAAGTTCTTTTGCTTGCTCTAATTGAATGTGATTTAAGGTGTTAAAATAAATAGTTTCCATAAATTCCTCCTTAAATATATTATATATAAATTTATGAAAAATTTCATTTGTTACTTTTTTGTATTATTTTTGATTAAAAATGAGTAAAAAAAAAAAAAAAAGAATTTTTATTTGAAAATATGTTAACAAAATAGTATATTTAAACTTGGTTTGGATATATTATAAACCAAACCGTACTTGTTTGGTTTACATTGAATGGAAAGGGAACAATATGCAAATAAATGCTACAACGGATTACGCAATAAGGACTGTTATATATCTAAGTACTCACAGAAGTATTTCAACAGCAGGGGAAATCTCTAGAGCGATAAATATTTCTAGTAATTACATACTTAAAATTATGAAAAAGTTAGTAGAAGCTAATATAGTTAAGACTACAAAAGGTGTAAAAGGTGGTTTTGAGATAAATAAAAAACCTAGTGATATATCTTTATATGACATAATTAGCATTATGGAAAATACTATAAATATCAATCAGTGCTTAGATGATGAGGCAAATTGTAGCATGTGTGCAACGAAGACTTGTCCCGTTAGAGCCTTTTATTTAAGCTTTCAAGAAGAAATGGAAAGTAAATTTAAAGAGCAAACTATTCAAAAGTTAATCGACAATATGGCACATTAGAGGAAAGAAAGGGAGGAAAAATTGAAAGAAAAGAAACATATTAAAGTTCAAGTAAGAGCCAATAAAATTATAGCTTTTATGCTTGCTTTTATGATGGTGATAGGATTTGTTCCTGTTAGAACATTCGCTGAAGTTGAAAAAGCAAACTGGAATGAAAAAGAAATATTAGCTTCTAAAGAAGAATTTTGGCCGGTTCCAAAACAAGCTAAAGTAGAAGAGGTTGGTAATGCTGAACCAATAAGAAACTTTAAGTTAAAATATATAGGAACTTATACAAATACTCAAGGAAGAACAGTTGTTAGAACAGCTATAGCATATCGTCCTACTGCTATAACCGCTGTATGGAAAAACTTACAAGTTAAAGTAGAAAAAGATTTATTTGAAATAATTGACTGGAATAATAATGGAACAGGTATAATTGAATCTAAAGGTATAACAAGTAAAGACTGGGTACATGATGGTTATACAGTTAATGATAATTTAAAAAAATTTTCAGATTTAGATGTTGACGTAGCTGGGGCATATAGAGTTAAAACAGTAGATATTAAACAAAATGGTAATTTATACGGTGCTGTAAGTAATAACGAAATTCCTGTTGATTTCGTATTAAAAGATGGACAAACATTAGATGGATTAAATAATCCAATAATTCAAACAAGATTAACAAATTCAGATAATTCAAAAATTTATTCTATAAGTAATTTACCAGCATATAGTTATGGTTCATACACTGCAACAACTTTTGTCCCAACAGATACTAACTATGATTTAGAAACTGTGGAAGACATACAAAAAAATGCAAATGTTATAAATCAATCTAATGGTTTTATCTCATATAATGAAGAAAAAGGCTATGTTGATGTTTATCATGTACATAACAAAGTTAATACACTGACAAATAATTTCACAATAGCATTTAGACAAATTGTAGATTCACCATTCTATCAAGTGTTAAGAGGTAAAAATAAAACTACAGTATCAGAAACTACAGATCAAGATACAGTAGCAGAAGTATTTATTACTAATGAAAATCTAAAACCTTATAAACTAGATAGTGAAGGAAATGTAACATCTGATAGATTAACACCTATATTAAAATCAAACTTGAATTATGATGGAAAATTAGGATATGTACAAGTTGCTAGTGGTAATATGCCAAATGATGATAAAATAAAAACGGTTTCATTAAATGGAAATAGAAATGATAATCTTTTTAACGCATCTGCAGCTTCATACCAAGGATTTGGTACAGTAGTTAGATACTATGTTGATAAAGTTGCTCTAGATAAGTTAGTAGGAGCAGATGGAATTAATACATTTAGATTCTATGAATCGTTTTTAATTAATCCTAGTGATTTTGAGCATAAAGCTTATAAATTTGAGGGTAAGATTGACAAAGAAAGAAATCTTAAATCTGGAACAAAAGTAAAATTAACTTTCGATCAAAGTATGAATAAAACTTCTGATTTAAAACTAGTTGTAGGTAATCAAGTTCATAATTTAGACTTTGTAAGTAGAAAAGTAGGTGCTGGATATGTAGGGTCAATTAAGTTTACAGGATCTAAAATTGGGGCAGGAAAAAATAAAGAATGGACATGGACAGTACCTCTAAATATTAAATTAAAGGCAAATGACGATATCAAGTTATATGTAGGTCAAGCTGAAGGTACAAATGTATCAAAGGTTACATTTGAATTTGATAATAATGATAGATTTGAATTAACAACTCCAAAAGAAGTTATATCAGCAACATATGTTGATAGATCAGACATTTTATTAGGGGGGGTTGTTGCAAGAACACACCTTGCACCAAATGTAGATGAAATTTTCACAGATAGTAAAAAGATTACAGGTGCTTCATTCTTTAGTAATGCAGAAATTGCAATTAACTCATTAGTGAATGGAGAAGTAAAAGAACAAAAAATAGGTGTAGCAGATACTCAAACAGATGTAAATATGCATACAGGAAAAACTGAAAAAGGATATGTATTTGATACTACTTTAGTTGGTAAGAGCATAGTTACAAGTGAAGCATATAGTACATTTACAATGCCTAGACTAGAAAAAGATATGCCAATAGCTGTAAATAACACAGATATTAAGAAATTGGCAATGAAATCAAAGCCACCAGTTATTGAACAAGTTCAAGCAAAAGTAAAGTTTGACCTTAATGGTGGTAGTATAGGTGGAAAAACAGAAACTATTGAAAAAATAGCTCCATTAAATCAAAACTATCTATACAAGGTAGACAATACAACTAATCTACCAACTAATGAAAAGAATGATCAATATAAACCAAATGGATTTGAAGGTGACAACAGAAAATTAGTTGATGGAGTTGTAGCAGATCATAATGGATTAGCATTGACAGGTGAAGAATTAGCAAAACGTCAATTCCCAGAAAATCCAGTTAAAGATGGTTTAACATTCTTAGGATGGTCAACAAAGAAAATAGATAAAACACCAGAAGAAGCATATAAAGAATGGAATACATTAACTTTAGCTAAAACAGATAAAGAAGTAGAAGAAGAAACAAATCATAAATTTGATTCTAAATCACCTATTTCAAAAGAAATAACACTTTATGCTGTTTGGGGTAAAATTGATGATGTAGTACCTCAAAAACCTGGTGAAGAAAAACCAGTAGTTCCGGATAATTATGTAAAAGTAGAATTTTCAGCTGGGCAAGATGGTAAAATTGCTGAGACAGAAACTAAAGTATTTTGGGTAAATCCAAAAGTTGAAGTTACATTGACAGCTCCAGCAGTTACACCAAATGATGGATTTAAGCAAAAAGCTGCAGATCAAGCTTGGGATAAATCATTAAAATCAAGATTTACTGAAGAAACAACTATTACAGCACAATATGATAAATTACCAGTAGTTGTAATTCCAAATCCAGGAGATGAAAATAAAGTTCCTGAAGGATATGCAAAAGTTTCATTCAATGATGGAATAGATGGTAAATTTGCTACTGATGCAAAAACAGTATTCTTCATCCTTAAAGGTAAAACGATTGAAGAAGCTAAAAAAACAGATCCTGCATTAGAAATTCCTTCAATAATTCCAAATGAAGGAAAATCATTTGATGGATGGGATAATGATAAAGGTGGAAGATTTAATACAGAATTAAGTGATTTAAAAGATCCTATAAGTGAAAACACAATATTTACTGCTAGATATAGTGATAAACCTATTGTAATTGTAAATCCTCAAGGAGATGCTAAAGAAGGATATGTAAGAGTTATCTTTGAAGCTACAGATAAAGGCTCTATTAAGAGTACAGAGAATAAAGTATTCGATGTATTAAAAGGTAAGACAATCCAAGAAGCGCAAAAAGCAAATCCAGCTTTAACAATTCCTAAAGTAGATCCAGATCAGGGATATGAGCATATTGCATGGAAAAATAGTGATAAAGAATATAAAGTTGATTTATCAAACTTTACAACACCATTAGAAACACGTACTGAATTTCATGCAAAAATGGAAAAGGAAATTGTAGGACCAGTTGATCCAAATACAACTCCAAATCCAAATAAAGAATTATATGCAACAGTTACATTTAAGCCAGGAGACAATGCTTCATTAGAAGGAAATGGAACTTTCTATGTATTAAAATCAGCTAATAAAACATTAGCAGACATTAAAGATTCAGCTCCAACAGTAAAACCAAATGAAGGATTTAAGTTTGTAAAATGGAATCCAGAATTAGATGCTAATACAAAAATAACAAATGACTTAGATGTAAATGCAGATGTATACAAAATGGAACAATCTGCAAAACCAGAAATAAAACAGCCAGCTGCAAATGATAAGACAATATTTGTAAATGTTCCAGCAGGTACTTCAAAAGGTAAAATGACTGTAACAGTTACTCCAAAAGATGGAAGTGAAGCATATACAATTGATCTTAATACAACAGATAATGTTCATTATGATGGTCAAGTACCAGCAGGTAAAACATTAAAAACTGGAGATAAAGTAGACGCTACATTTACAGAAGATGGTAAAAATCCAACAAATGCTGATCCAAAAACTGTTGAATCACATTTAACAGATAAAGAAGTAATTCCATATGAACCTTCTGATCCAAAAAATCCAACAGATGACAATGATCCAAAGATTCCAAATCAAGATGAAAATGGAAAGATTGTTGAAAAAGGATTATATAATATTATTGGATTCAAGACAGAAGATAGAGCTAAGGGAACATTAACTTTAGCTGAATTAATTGATAAAGAATCAATATCTGTATTAGTTAAAAAAGGTTTAACATGGGAAAAAGTAACAGTACCAACACCAAAGGCAAAAGAAAACAATGTATTTTGGATGTGGTCACCATTAATTCCAGAAAAAACTGCAAATGTTGAAAATGGAAATGTATATGAAGCAAAATTCTTGACAAATGGACAAGAAGTTGAAAAAGATGCTACATTACCAGATGGAGTATTCAAAGTTACAGTAAGTAAAGATCAAGCTTCTATTAAAGATAATGATCTATTTGGAAAAACTTATGCAGTATTTAAGGATACAAAATTATCACAAGATAAATTCCCAGCATTAGAAGCAAATGATGGATTTAAAGATCCAAAATGGAATGAAGAAAATCCTTGGGATAAAGTAATAACTTCTGAAATAGAATTTAAGGCATCAGCAACAAATGCTAAATTTGATAATAATAACGTTGTAGAAGTTGTGATTAAAGAACAACCTACATTATCATACAATGAAGGTAATAAATTAGATTTGAGCAAATTAGTTGTTACATTAAAAGATAAAAATGGTAATACACAAGATGTACCATTTGATAAATTTAATGATTATGGTTTGACAACAAATCCAGTTGATAAAGCAGATTTAACAGTACAAGATCATAATAATAAACCAGTAGTTGTTACACATTCTAATAGTAATAAAACAGCAAATACAGAAAACTTAGCAGTAAAACCAAATTCAACAGAAAATGTTATACCATATAATCCAATAGATCCAAAGAATCCAACAGATGACAATGATAATAACATTCCAAAAGTTGATAAAGATGGAAAAAATATTGTAAGAAGCGAATATATTGTTGTAGCATTTAATGTAACACCAGAAAATAGTGGAACATTAACATTAGGAGATGTAAAAGAACAATCAGTAATTTCTGCTCTAGTAAAGAAGGATACAAAATGGAGTGATGTAAAATTACCAGAAACAAAGGCTGCTGAAGGTTATGCATTCTGGTACTGGTCAGATGCTAAAGGTGAAACTGTAGCTGACAAAGAAGTAAGAACAGCTAGATTTATCAATAGTGGTGATGAAATAACACCAGCAGATAAAGATAGAAAATTACCAGAAAACTTCTATAAATTAAGCATCAACAAAGGTGAAGGAATTGCTGATGATGCTAAATTTGGTAAAGTTTATGCAGTAAAAGCAAATGATAAATTACCGGAAAATATTTTCCCTGAAATAAAAGTTTCAGATGAAAAAGAATACAGAAACCCACGATGGACTGATAAAGATGATACAAGATTCAATAGTCTTGATGAAATTAAAGCAATACCTATGTCTCCAGCTGATTTAGAATATATTGCAAAAGCTGATAAGATTCAAAAACAGGATTGGACAGATATAGTAGGATTTGATAAAGACAGCATCTCTGAAATATCAATTAAAGAACAACCTAAATTAACATATAAAGATGGAGAAAATCTTGATTTAACAGATTTAGTTGTTACATTAAAAGATAAAAATGGTATGGAAGTATATGTACCATTTAAAGATTTCAAAGAATATGAAATTACAACAGATAAAGTTGATGGAGAATCATTATCACATAAAGATGATAATGATAAACCTGTAAAAGTTTCAGTATCAGATAAGAGTGCAAATACAAATCCATTAGTAATTGAACAAAAAGATATGGATAAATACGAACCAAAGGTAACACCAATAGTTAAACCAAATGGAGAACCAACAACAGAAGATGAAGTTAAGAAAGCTGTTGAAGTCCCAAATTATCCAAAGGATTCTGAAGAACAACCAAAAATCTTAATTGATCCAGATCAAAAATTACCAGATGGAAAAACAGCAGGAACATTTAATATTAATGTAACAGTAAAATATCCAGATGGAACAGAAGATCATGTTGAAGTACCTGTAATTGTAAATGATCCTACTAAGAAAGAAAATGAAATTTACGAACCAAAGGTAACACCAATAGTTAAACCAAATGGAGAACCAACAACAAATGACGATGTTAAGAAAGCGGTAGAAGTACCAGGATATCCAAAAGATGCTGAAAAACAACCAGAAATTTCAGTAGATCCAGGACAAAAATTACCAGATGGAAAAACAGCAGGAACATTTAACATCGACGTAACAGTAAAATATCCAGATGGAAGTGAAGATCATGTGAAAGTACCGGTAACTGTAAAAGAAAAAGTTACACCAACTGATCCAATTATAATTACTGTAACACCTGGAGTTGAATTTATAACACCTGAAGTCTTAGATCCTTCAAACTGTGCTGTTAAACCATGGTTAGTAGTTAAAAAGGATAAAGGTATTACTTATATTGTTACTCTTGAAGATGGTACAGAAGTAAAACCAGATAAAGATGGCGTATATCGTTATGAATACGGACAAATTGTAAAAGTAAAAGCTATTGCAAAAGATGGTTATAAATTCTCAGCAGATGCTGTAACAGAATGGAGCTATAAAGCACCAAAACCTGCAGTATGTGAAATGAAAGATGAAAAACCACAAGTTGATAATAAACCTAATGGACAAAATCCAAATACATCAGATAGTGGTGTAAAGGTTAGTGTTTTAGCGTTTGCAATGTCAATGGTAGCACTTTTTGCAGTAAGAAAAAAAAGAAAAGAAAATATGTAATTTATAAATGTAAAAAGTATAAATTATAAAAAATTTGCTCAGGCATTTCTTTATATATTAAAATATTAAAGAAAATTGCTTGAGCAATTTTTGTCTATAAATGCATCAAATAAAGCATAATTAAATTTAAAAGGGGGTGTTGAATGGAAAATATTAAAATAATTAACAAAAAATTGATCGATAAAGGTTGGTCATATGATGAAAAATATGAAGTTACATCAGAAGATTCTATAAAATATTTGTTGCGAGTTTCCTCTATTGAAAATCTTGAAGATAAGATTAAGGAATTTAATTGTATGAAAAAAATAGAAGAAACAGGAATAGATATGTGTAAACCTATTGAAATAAGTAAAGATGAAAACTTTGTTTATACGATTATTTCTTGGATTGATGGCGTTGATGCTGAAGAAAAAATGGCGAAATTATCAAATGAAAAACAGTATGAATATGGAGTTGAAGCAGGGAAAACTCTACAAAAAATTCATTCAATACCTGTAGAAAATACGTTTGATTGGGAAGAATATTTTAGTAAAAAGATGGAAAGAAAGATAAATAGTTATTTGGAGTGTTCTGAAAAATATGAAAATGGGGATAGATTCATTCAATATATAAATGAAAATAAAAAATTGCTTAAAAATAGACCAATTTCAATACATCATGGGGATTTTCACATTGGAAATATGATGATAGGAAATGATGAAAAGCTTTATATAATTGATTTTGAAAAAATTGATAAAGGTGATCCGTGGGAAGAGTTTAATCGTATAGTTTGGTCTATAAAGGACTTTGAACATTTTTCACGAGGAATGATAGACGGATACTTTAATAATGAAATCCCGGAAGAATTTTGGAATTTGATGAAATTATATATTTCATCAAATGAGCTGGGATCTTTGCCATGGGCGATAAGTTATGGTGAACAACAGATTAATGTTATGAAAAATAAAGCTAAATATGTATTAGAATGGCTTGATAAGATATAGAATAAAAGGGTACCCATCAATATTTATGGATCTGGTGGGTATCATTTATATTTACTTAAAAGAGACTGTAATAAATTTTATGTATGAAAGAGGCTGTTGCAAAATAAATTAGTTATTTGCAACAGTCTCTTAAATTTATATTTTCAATTCATATTTATGTTTTATTAATAAGAATTGGTGTGATTACATTTCTTTTTCATTTCTTTTTATGGTTTTCACTTTTAGAATGGTGTAAAATTTATTACTCAACCAATTCCATTGTAAGTTTAGTTCTTTTGAATGGTATAAAAGCTCTTATTCTAATCCATTCTTTTTTTATTAGTGTTAAATTGAACGGTATAAATCTTATTTTCTTATCAATTCCTTTTTCTATTATTTAGTTTGGAATGGTACTATCATTTTTTTCTAATCCATTCTTTTTTTATTAGTGTTAAATTGAATGGTATAAATCTTATTTTCTTATCAATTCCTTTTTCTATTATTTGGTTTGGAATGGTATTATCATATTTTTCTAATCCATTCTTTTTTTATTAGTGTTAAATTGAATGGTATATCTAAAATTCCAATGTAAAAAACTATTACAAAATGATATTTTTAATTATTTTGCAACATTCCCTTTTTTATGGGAAGAAAAAAAACAGAAATAGCAAAAAGTAGATTAGCAAAACAATTAATAGAGTCATATGATATAAAAACTGCTCAAGATATACAAGAAGCATTAAAAGACTTGCTAGGAGAAAAGATAGAAAGCATGTTAAAAGCAGAACTTGATGAGCATTTGGATTATGAATATGGACAAACACCACTTTTAATAAATACAAGAAATGGAAGTAGTAAAAAAACAGTTAGATCCAGAATTGGAGAACTAGAAATAAATATACCAAGAGATAGAGATGCAAGTTTTGAGCCACAAATATTGAAAAAATACGATAAAGATATTTCAAATATTGAAGCACAAATAATATCAATGTATTCTAAAGGTATGATAACAAGAGATATTTCATCACACATTAAAGATATATATGGTTTTATAGTATCAGCAGGACTTGTAAGCAGCATTACAAATAAAATATTCCAACTATTGATGAGGGACAAAATAGACCTTTAGATAAGGTTTATCCTTTTGTATTCATAGATTCAATACACTATTATGTAAGAGAAAATGGTATAATAGTAAAAAAGCTGTATACATAGCTTTAGGATATAACATAAATGGTTTTAAGGAAATATCATGGATGTGTAAAAAGTTGGAAGAATAACTGGGCTTAACTCTCAACATATTTTAAATATCCACAAAGATATAAGAAGATTAATATAATATCTCAATTATCTATTTATTTTGAAGGTAGAATTTAATTTTATTTGTTGAAGAATAAAAAAAACCAAATGCAAAGTCAAGGGGTTACTTCGCTGAAAATGCGCCCTTGACTGTGTCTTTGGTTTTGTATACCTAAAATTAGGAAAATTAAATTTGATAAATTTAAAATTTTATTGTCTAAAAAAACAAATAAATTATTTGAACCATCTATTACTTTACTTACAACAAAAGGAATTGATGCACCAATCAGATCGGTTAAAATGATCAAAATCGTTCCAATATTTAATATTTTTTCATAATTACTCCTAAATTAATTTTTTAATTACATTATAGCTAAAATAATTTAACTTATAAAATTCTTCAAAATCTAATAGACTATTATCGTTCAATGGATTAATATATCCTATTTTTCCATCTTTTTTCTTCTGCATCATTAAAAATTCAATATTTTGAGTTATCAATAAATCATTTTTTTTAATAAATTTAATTAAAAAAGCTAATATAAGGCTACCTAAGAATAAATTATATTCTTGAAAATAATATGTTACATTTCCTAATAAAAATAGTCTATTCATTTCACAAAATTTTTCATTACTTTTTTTTGAATAATAAAGTATTCTATTTCTTATTAAATCAACAATTTTTTCATCATCTGATTCAAAAAATATTAAATTTTCTTGTTCTAAAAAATTTTTTTTGTTTTGAATAAAAATATCATAGTATACAATATGTAGTAATATACTATAACTATCCTCTTTGTTTATAATTATATCTTTATAGATCTGTTGATTTTTAAGTGCCTGTATATAATTATCTAAAATTTTATCAATCATAAATGCTCCATTTTATCAATTCTAATGAAAAAAGATTTATATCTTTTTTTAGTATTTCTTCTAAATTTTTTTTTAATATATCTTTTTTATTTTCAAAAAATAATGCTAAAATTAGATAGTTATAGTCCTTATATTTTATATATCTAAAGTAAAAAAAAGAAATAATTTTATCCTTTTTTTCAACGCTGATACTTTTCATGTTATAAAATAAATATAAGTTAATAATTTCATAATATTCTATTGGAGTATAATTTATATTTTCAATCATTTTTTCTATATTTTTTTCTATAAGTTTAGTAATATTATTTTTGATAAAATTTTTTTCTGATATATCATTATAAACATTTATATAATATTCATTTATTAAATCTAATTCACTTTTTGTGGAAGTGTTGAAATCAGATTTGTTAAATACATAATTAATGTATACTAATTTCGTATAATAAATTTCGTTTGTTATTATTAACTCGCATACATCAAATGTTTCATAAAATTTATTATAAATTTTTATAATAACATCATCATATTTAAATAGTTTAAAAAAAATACCTAGTGATATATTAAATAATTGGTCAATATATTGCTCTATGGTAAGTTTTTTTTTCAATATTTTTATTATTTTATTTTCAATTAAAGGTTTTAGAGTTTTTTCTTCCATGCATCTACCATGCCTTTTGCAACTGAAGTAGTGTGATATAGATCAAAAAAATCTATATCAATTTTTTTGTTATATTTTTTATGAGGGATAATTCCGCCGGATTTTTTAGTGTTTTGTAATATATTTTCAAGAGATTTTTCTATTACAAAAATTTCATCATAAGAAAATTTAAAATCAAATAATGCCAAACATAATATTAATTCTATTAGTAGATCAAAATGTCCTTCTAAATTTATAAATGTGATTATCCCAAGTAAGTAAGATTTTATAAATTTTTTTTCTTTATCAAAGTAAATAGATATTAAATTATTATTTTTTATTAGTAGATGTATATAAAAAAGCTCATGGGTTATACTGTATATATCCATATAATTTAGTAAATTAATATTTTTCTTTTTACCTAAAATAGTTTTTTTTAATATCTCTTCTATGTTATTATTTGATTTTGATTTATAATACAAGTAGATATATGTGTAAATTTCCAACATTCTGTATGGAGCTCTTAGATTTAAATAACTAAAAAAACTTGGCAATGATTCATCAAATACGGATTTTTTATGCATATCTATATTGAATGAATCTATATAGATTAAAGCTGGAAATAAACTACTATTTCTGATTAATAAATCATCCCAACTATAGGATTTTATCTTATTATCTATTAATTTATTTATTTTTATATAGAATTCACTATTTTTTATTAAAAAATTACTCAAAAAACATAGTTCGCAAAAAGGCTTAAATTTATCATCGATACTTTTTTCTTTATATATGACATTATCAAAATCAAAATAATCCAAATTGTTTTCTAACCATTTACTAATATTTTTATCTATTGTATTTAAATATTTTTTTACATTTTTCATACAATATTCCACATATAATTATGCTAAGGAGTATTCAATTTTTTTATTTATATTTTCTTTTTCTACTTTAACAATTACTGCGTATCCTTGCCATGCAACAACATAGGAACTAGATTTTGCAAATGTATTATTTACAATATTGTTGCTTAAGGATATACCTAAAAAATTTTTCCCGTTTATATCAGTCTTTTTTATTTTATTTATAAATTTCATAATATATTCCTTTTTTTTAATAAATATTTTTTATAATTATAGCATTTATTATTTTTCGTGTCAATTATTTTATTTCATTTAAAAGTATAAATAATTTAATTAATTCTCCTGAAATAACACCCCCCTTTAACTGAAATATCAGAGTTAAAGGGGGGTAATGAAAATATTATTTAAATTTAATTGTTTTGTAAATTATTCAATTTTAAAATCCTTTAATCAATTTAGCTCTAATTCTTACTGAGAAGAATTCAATCACTAAAACTAATGCAACAAGGCAAATTAGAATGGATCCTGCTTGATTCCATTTATATGCGTTGATTGCAAATATTAGCGGAGCACCAATACCTCCAGCTCCTACAAGTCCTAAAACAGTTGCATCTCTAAGATTTATGTCAAATCTATAAATGATTGTTGACATGAACATTGCATAAAGTTGAGGAAATATACCATATCTTATTTTTTGGAATGTTGTTAATCCCATAGCTGATAGAGATTCTAATATATTTTCGTTTATATCCATTATTGATTCTGCAAATAACTTACTTATCATCCCGATAGATGTTATCGCCATAGTCAAAACTCCGGCAAATGGACCAGGGCCTACCATTCTGATAAATAAAAGTCCATAAACTAGTGCGGGGATTGTTCTTATTAATATTAAGAATAATCTTATTGTATAAGCAATGTATTTAGGAACAATGTTTATTGACGTTAAAAATGAAAATGGTATTGCAAGTATAGCTCCTAAAACTGTACCTAAAAAGGCGATAGCCATTGTTTCAACAAGTAGATAGGGAATACCTTGTTTTGTTAAGTTTATCAAGTTCAAATCAGGAGATAATATACCCTTAAAGATATTTCCTACAATTCCCATACTTTGTTTAGTTGCTCCGGCAGATTGTAATCCTAAAAATGACCAAACTAAAAGTCCAATAATAATTATAATATTAATAATTGTTTTAATTCTTGTGTTTGGTTCTTGTTCTAATTTTTTTAATATTTCTTCATTCATAGTTTACCTCACACAAATTTTTTACGTAGGAATAAGCTTATACCTTCTATAATTACTATTGTTATTAAAACAAGAAGAAGGATAGCTCCTAGATTACTATATTCTCTAAGTCCGATATTGTGTTTAATTAATATACCAACACCACCGGCACCAACATAACCTAAAATTGCAGCGTACCTTACATTACCTTCAAAATTATACAATGCTGTTGCAAAAAAAGTAGGTAATACTTGAGGTAAAACAGCTTTTATAAATGCCATATATCTTTTATAACCCATAGAAATTAATGCTTCAAAAGCACCCATTTCAACATTTTCTATTTGTTCATAAATTATTTTCCCAACATATGAAAATGAATAAATAAATATAGCTACGGTACCAGCTTTTGAGCCTATACCAAATATGAATGTTGCTATCAAAGCATTTACAATTGTAGGTATAGTTCTCATTATAGAAAATATGGTTCTCATAATCCAATTCGCAAATTTGTTATTCATCATATTAGATGAAGCGATATATGCGAAAGGAATGGAAAATACCGCTCCTAAAAATGAACCTAAAAGAGACATTTTTATAGTTTCTATTAAAGGATCTACTACTTTTGGTAAATATCTCAAATCTGGATTAAATAAGTCTTTAAGTATTAATCCCATTTGATGAAATTGTTTTATAATTCTAGCAAATGAAAATTGTGTAAATTGTGCAGATAATATTAAAATCAATAAAACTAATGGTGCTATAACTATCGCTCTGCTTCTTTTTTCTTTTACAATTGACCCATCTGGTAGGGTATAAATTTTTGGTTTAAAAATTTTATCATATAAGTTCATTATAGAGCTCCAGACATTTCAATTTCATCAGCTTTTTCACCATAGATAGTCTTTAATACACTATCATCAACATTTTTAGCTGGTCCATCATAAACAATTTCTCCATCTTTTATACCTATTACTCTTGAAGCGTATTCTAAAGCTAAATCTACGTGGTGAATATTAATTAAAATAGCAATATTATTTCTTTGATTTATTTTTAGTAGATAGTCCATAACTTGTTTAGCTGTAACAGGATCTAAGCTTGCTACTGGTTCATCAGCTAAGATTATTTCTGGTTTTTGTGCTAAAGTTCTAGCTAAAGCAACTCTTTGTTGTTGTCCACCTGAAAGATGATCAGCTCTTACATATGCTTTATCTAAAATATCAACTTGTCTTAATGCATCTAAAGCTTGAATTTTCATTGATTTAGGATAAAATCCAAACATAGATCTAACAGGATCTAAGTCAGGAACAAATCCAGCTAAAACATTATTTATTACAGTTGTTCTATCAACTAGGTTAAATTGTTGAAATATCATACCTATATTTCTTCTAAATTTTCTTAAATCTTTACCTTTTAATTCTGAAACATTTTTATCGTTTACTGTAAGTCTACCCTCTTCAATAGGAATCATTTTATTTATAGTTCTAATTAAAGTTGATTTTCCAGCTCCAGAACGTCCTATTATTGCAATCATTTCTCCTGATTCAATAGTAAGATTTATGTTTTTTAACGCCTTGAATCCATTAGGGTATACTTTACTAACATTTTCAAATTTAATCATTTTTTCCTCTCATAAAAAATGGGCTAAGCGAACTTAGCCCTTCATAAAACATAATTTTAGTGTTTAGTTAATTCTTTCATTAATTTTTGAGCATCTCTTTCTTTGTTGTAATCTTCAGATTTTGCTTTCTTGTATCCGAAATGATTGTAGATGCTTATAACTTTCTTACCTTCTTCAGTTTTAGCTAAGTTAATAAATGCATTTGCTAATGCTTCTTTAAATTCTGGAGTCATATTTCCAGATTGAGCATTCTTTGAAACGGAAACTGTATCGTTATAAATTTTATCTGAAACACCTATAACATTTGTATCTTCCCAAATATCTTTTGGACCGTTATATTGTTTTACCCATTTGTCAGCATTATCAATTCTTGCATCTGTAAATGCAACTATAACATCAAGTTGTCCTGTTGCTAATTGAGCTAAAGCTGTATTGTATGAATCTTGTTCAACAACTGTACTTAAATCTGTAATGCCTTTACCATAGTTATCTTTTAACCATAGATATGGGTAAATATATCCTGCTGAAGATGAAACTCCTCTAACACCCCATTTTGCAGAATTTAAATCTTCCCATGTTAATTTTTCTCCAGCATTAACTTTTTTAGCTAATTCTTTTCCTTTTTCAGAAGGACCTGCTAAAATCATTGCTCTATAATATGTTACTTCTTCATCTACTGGTTTTGTAGGTTTGTTAGCATTCCAGTCTTTAGCTTTTTCAGAATCGTTATTGTATCCTTTTCTTGTAGCTGTTAAAAGAACTTCTGCATTGTCGTCATACAATACATATGTTCCACCAGGTATTAAACCAACATCAATAGAACCAGCTGAAAGTGCTTCACCAGTTGCTTCGTATGATGTACCAACTGAAATTTCTACTTTTTTAACATCGTAACCTTGTTCTTTTAAATGTTTTTGTAGTAATCCTTCAAGTGGTTTTGTTTGACTTATAATGTCTTTAGGATCTCTTGAAGGTACAAATTGTACTGTTAATTTTTCAATTGTTTTACCGTTAGCGCCTTTGTCGTCTGTTTTTTTTGCGGATGGTTGACATGCTGATAGCACCATAACCATTACAAGTAATAAAGAAATGATTTTTTTCATTTTTCCTCCTAAAATTTTATTACATATAAATTATATCAAATATTATCAAATAATTCAGAACAAAATTATAAATTTTGTATTAAATGTGATGAAATCAATCTTCTAATTGTTACAAAAAAGTTATCTTTTTTAATATATTCTTGACATAAAAATATTTTATAAATATACTAAACATAATTAATAGATAGAGGGAAAATATTATGAAAGAAAAATCATCAAAAAATAAGACAATAGATTTTGATTTGAGTGTAGGGGAGAAGTATCTTAAAAATGCTATTATTTTTGATAATTCGCTTAATTTTACCGATTTAATTAATAAAAATATCGTAGGAGATACATTTCATGTTTTAGATAATATAGAAAATAATTCGATAGATCTTTTGATTGTAGATCCTCCGTATAACTTAAGAAAAAATTATCACGGTAATATTTTTAATGAAAAAAATACGAAAGGATATTCAGATTATACAGAAAAATGGATATCTCAAATAAAACCTAAGCTAAAAGATAATGGTAGTATATATGTATGTTGTGATTGGAAATCTTCGATGATTATTGGACCAATTTTATCAAAATATTTTAATATTAAAAATAGAATAACATGGGAAAGAGAAAAAGGTAGAGGGGCAAAGTCTAATTGGAAAAATTCTTTGGAAGATATTTGGTTTGCTACTAATTCTGAAGAATATACATTTAATATTAATGCTGTAAAGAAAAGAAAAAAGGTTATAGCCCCTTATAAAGAAGAGGGAAAACCAAAAGATTGGAAAGACGATAAAAATACAAAATATAGAGATACACATCCATCAAATTTTTGGGATGATATTACAATTCCATTTTGGTCTATGCCTGAAAATACAGCTCATCCAACTCAAAAGCCTGAAAAATTAATCGCTAAATTGGTGTTAGCCAGTTCAAATGAAGGAGATTTAATTCTTGATCCATTTATGGGGTCAGGCACTACTTCGGTTGTATGTAAAAAACTAAATCGTAAATTTATAGGAATAGAGCAAAATGAACTTTACGTTGCCTGGGCAGAAAAGAGATTATTAGATGCCATAGAAAACAAAGAAATACAGGGAATAAAAGATGGAATATTTTATGAAAGAAATTTCAATGTGAAATAATGATTTACAATAAATAGTGAAGGTAGATAAAATTTGCCTTCACTATTATTCTTGTATATGTATTTAATTTAAAAACAAAAAAGATAGTACATAAAAAGGGAGACTGTACTATCTTTTTTTATATGTATGCACACCCAGTATCGGCTTAAAATCCACTGCTGCTTTCAGACTAGTTAGCTCGAGAAAGGCTACCTCACGGCACACAAGAGGGACTACTTAATGCTGCTTCCTTCCGGACCTGACATGGTTCATAGATTCTTGTTGCATGAGACCATCCTGTCAACACCACTTTTTAAGCGCATATCAACAAATAATTAAGTCTCAATCTGGGAATTCAACCCCGCTATAGCGGATTGCGGGCGACAGGGTACCGCTACCACCCCGTTTAGTGCTGGCGGAGAGTGAGGGATTTGAACCCTCGGTACGACTAATTATCGTACACATGATTTCCAATCATGCACCTTAAGCCACTCGGACAACTCTCCAAATATTCAAATTTACTTATTAATTATATAAGAATAAAATAAATAAGTCAATATTTTGTGAAGAATTATTAATTTAAATGAGAGTATAATTATTAAATTTGATATATGTTATATATAAATTGATTATAAAATTAAGTTGCGATTTACTTTTAATTTAGTTTAACCTAAAACAAAAGTTTACAAAGGGAACACTTATTTTATAATGTTTTATATGAAAACGAGGAGGTATAATGAATAAAACGAAGAAAATTTATATAAGGCTAATTAGCTTTTTACTTGCGTTGTTTATTATTTTTACAGGGTTGGGGCAAATTTATGCAAAAAAATTATTTAAGTCCCCAGAAAATAATAAGGTTAGCGGTAAATTTTTTAATAATATTATAGAAAAAGAGTTTGAGGATGCTTTTAATAAAACTGATTATGTAGAATATATTATAACTATTAAGAAAAAACCTGAAATAAAAAATGATTCTAAATCTCATGAAGTTGTACAAAAAACTTTTAGATACTGCATTAGAAGATCAGGAAGATATTATAGGGGTAATAAAAAAGGAAGTCAAAAATGGTAATATAAAAAATTATGAATCTTTTTTTATAGTAAATAGTATTTTTATAATTGGTAATAAAAATTCGTTTCAACTGTTATCTAAAAGAAATGATGTAGAAAAAGTTGTTTTAAATAAAAAAATAAATATAGAACAAAATTATACTAAAAACAATTTTGAGGGAAAATATTTCAAAAGTGATTATGTTGAAAATAATGATATTTCAAAAAAACATATTCCGTGGAACTTAAAAAGTATATCTGTTCATAAAACTTTTTCAGAAGGTTATAAGGGAAAAGGTATAGTTGTTGGTATAATTGACTCAGGGGTTGATGTAAATCATCTTGCATTAAAGTCATCATATAGATGAAATGATGAAGATAAGAGATATTACAGTTTTTTTGATGCTACAACCGGAATAAAAGGTGGAGAACCAACTGATGCTACAGGGCATGGAAATCATGTTGCCGGTACGATATTGGGAAATGATCTTAAAGGAAATTCACTTCTTGGAATAGCACCGGAAGCAAAATGGATTGCGGCCAAAGTTTTTGATAAAGATGGCGAAACAACTCCAAAACAATTGCTTGATGCAGGTCAATGGATTCTTGCACCTACTGATAAATTTGGAAATGCACATCCAGAAATGGCACCAAAGATTATAAATGCTTCGTGGGGTGGTAATTCAGATGATGAATTTTTTGTAGCATATAGTCAGAAAGATGATACTTCAAATGATCCTGTACTTGGTATTGATGAAGATACTAAAGGATTGGGAAATTATTATAAAATGATTAATAATGCATGGAATGAACCGAGTGAAGTAGGAAGCTATATGATTAGAGTAAATTTATCAGAGATAGATTTTGATAAAGATTTAAATAATAACACTATTAAAAAAATGATAAAAGAAGATTTCAATAAAGGTAAGGATGATAATATAATTTAAATACTGAAAAATGATAATTGCAGCCAAAAAATAAATAATTATAATGTAGGTGAAAATCCAAAAACTTCAGATGATTTTATATTATATTTTCCTGTTTTAATAATGGTGTTAGGATTATTCGGGATTAAAAGTATAAAAAACATTAAGGAAAATTTATGATTTTAAATTTACTAGTAATTAATATTTTGTGTTTTTTTATTTAAAAAGGGTATATATTTTATATAAAATATTTAAGATTAAATTCTAAGGGAGGGATTTATGAAATTTGAATTACCAAAATTACCATATGCATATGATGCATTGGAACCATATATAGACGCAAAAACAATGGAAATACATCATGGTAAGCATCATGCTGCTTATGTAAATAATCTTAATAAATCTATTGAAAATTATAAAGATTTACAAGAAATGACATTAGAAGAATTAATTAGTGGTATTGATAAACTTCCATCTGATATACAAATGGCAGTTAGAAATAATGGTGGAGGACATATAAATCATTCATTTTTCTGGGAAATATTAAGTAATGATGGTTGTAAGCCGCATGGTAATCTAAAAAAAGCTATTGAGAAGAAATTTGGTTCAGTTGATAATTTTAAGGATGAGTTTTCAAAGGCTGCAGTAGGAAGATTTGGTTCAGGATGGGCGTGGTTAGTAATAGATAACGGTGAATTAGAAGTTATGTCAACCGCAAATCAAGATTCTCCATTAATGGAAGGGAAAACTCCAATAATAGGGTTGGATATTTGGGAACATGCTTATTACTTAAAGTATCAAAATAGAAGACCGGAATATATTGATGCATTTTTTTATGTAGTTAACTGGAAAAAAGCTGAAGATATATATAATCAGTCTATGTAACAAGTTTTATTATAAAACGTAAAAATAAAAAAACATTTATTTATAAACAAATTGAGGCTGTTGCAAAATAACATTTTTGGTTATTTTGCAACAGCCTCAATAATATATTATTGTTTTATTTTTTATTTGAATATTTTTTTGAATTTTGATTAAATTTGGGCGTTACACCGTTAATTTTCATACAAGTAAAGTTAATTAGAATATTTACAATAATAACAAAAGGTACAGATAGTATCATTCCCCATACACCAAATATACCACCTCCAATTATTATTGATATTAAAATTACGACTTCATGTATACCTGAAGATACACTCATCAATTTTGCACCCACTATATTTTGTTCTATCCATTGAAGTACAAATGATAAAAATCCGATCCATAAGAATAGTATGGGAGATTTTATAAGTGCAAATGCAAGAGCTGGAACTGTTGCAAGTATTGGTCCAACATATGGAATAATATCAACAAACATAGTAATTAATCCGATTATCAAGGCGAAGGGTATGCCGAATATTTCTAACATTATCCAGGTTGCAACACCTATAAATACAGACATCAACGCTCTACTTTTTATAAACTCAAACATCGCAAAATTGATTTCTTTATATAAATATTTTGCATCCGGTCTAATTTTTGGCGGGATTAACGAATACACTGATTTTATAATTTTATCTTTATCTACTATAAAATAATAGGTAATAATAGGAATAAGAACACCTATGATTATTGCTTCGATACTTCCCTGTAAAGTTGTAATTAATGTAGAAATCCATGTAGGAATAGAATTACTTGTACGTAAAAGATAGTCATTTACATTTGTTCTAAGTGATTCTAAAACTTTAGGATTAATGTTCCAATTTTGAAGTGTGTCATTTATTGATATCAATGCCTTATTTATCGAACTTGGAAGAGATACGATAAAGTTGGTAGACTGTTTAATCAAATCAGGAATTATTGCTATTCCTAGAAATACAAAAATTAACAGGATGGAAATATAGGTAATTATTGTGCCCAGACCTCTTTTAATTCCTTTTTGTTCTAGATAATTAACTATAGGATTTAGTAAGTAAGCTAATAATACAGATATGAATACGGCGAAAGTGGAGCTTCCTAATATAGGGTATTCTTTATACATAGCTTTTACAAAAACTATAAGCATACCTATTAAAATAATTTTAAGTATATTTTTCCAGTTTATATTAATTTTTCTTTGTTCTTCAACATTTTTATTTCCTATATAAATTAAATAGTATGAACTAAGTCCAACAAAAACTATTATCAATAGAAATAATACATATTGTAAAAATGGTGCTATTGTACTGTTTTTTAAAAACATAATACCTCCACTATGCTAAAACTATTCTATGGAATACTTTTTTACCTTTTTGAATGATTAAATCATTTTCAAAATCTTTTTCTGTTAATTCGTAAGCAATATCTTCAACTTTAGCTTCATTTAGTTTGATTCCACCTTGTTGAATTAATCTTCTAGCTTCACCATTTGATTTTGTCAATCCAACAAATGTCAACATACTCAATAATCCTTTATTGTTTTCAAAATCCTCTTTTGAAATTTCTGTAGTTGGCATGTTTTCATCGATAGCACCTTTTGTAAATAATGCTTTAGATGTTTCAAGAGCCTCTTTAGCCTTTTCTTCACCGTGAATTAATTTTACAATTTCATAAGCTAAAACTTCTTTAGCTTTATTCATTCTTTCATCGTTGTATTTCGTTAATTCTTCAATTTCTTCTGTTGGGACGAATGTTAATAACATCAAGAATTTCTTAACATCTCTGTCATCTGAATTTCTCATGTATTGGAATAATTCATATGGAGAAGTTTTTTCTTCGTCTAACCAAATAGCACCCTTCATGGATTTACCCATTTTCACACCATCAGCTCTAGTTAATAGCTTGAATGTCATAGCATAAACTTGTTTATCTTCGTGTTTCTTTACAAGTTCAGCACCACCAAGAATGTTTGACCATTGGTCAGAACCACCCATTTGAATCATACAACCATATTTTCTATTCAAAACTAAAAAGTCGTAGGATTGCATAAGCATATATGAAAATTCAAAGAATGTTAACCCTTTTTCCATACGATTTTTGTATGCATCTTTTTTCAACATTTCATTAACGCTGAAATGCACACCGATTTCTCTCATGAAGTTTAAGAAATTCAAGTTTAATAGCCAATTTGCGTTATTATCAATGATTGCTTTTCCATCTGAGAAATTAATGTATTTTTGGAATTGATTATAGAATCTTTGGGCATTGTAATCAATTTTTTCTTTTGTCATAACCATTCTCATATCGGATCTTCCTGATGGATCACCAATCATAGTTGTACCACCACCAAGTAAAGCAACAGGAATGTGTCCATGAGCTTGCATTCTCATCATTACCATTACTTGAATCCAGTGACCAAGTGTCAACGAATCAGCAGTAGCATCAAATCCGATATAAAATGGAACTTTTTCTTCAATTAATAATTTTTTCAAGTCTTCTTCATGTGTACAATGATCTAAGTAGCCTCTTTCAACTAATTCATCATATACACTTTTATGTTTAATCTCGTATTTCATCTTTTCCTCCGCAAAATTGTATATAGTTTAATTGTATAGCAATATTGAAATATAGTCAATTAAAGGATGTTAAGAGATATTATTGATTTCTAGGATTGTCAAACATATGTGACAAGAAAGCAATCTAATAATATTTTCAAAAGGCATAATTATAATTAACAAACAATGTATGTTTCTGTCAAGGAGAAAAGCAAAGCGTACCTTGATAGGGATAGGCATTGTTTGTAGCATTATGCTGCCTTTTTGAAATAACTTTAAACCATCCTAGATAATATTTTAGAAAAATTTTATTTCCATATTGATAAAAATATAAAAATGATGTATTATAATAATTGAGAATTATTCTCATTTAATTATATAATATATTAATTTGGAGGTGCAAATAATGAATAAAAGAATAAATATTTTTGCTTTATTACTTGTATTTTGCATTATTTTGACGTCTTGTGGACAAAAAAATAATCAAACATCAAAATCTGATAGTAAAACTGAAATTACTAAGGAAAGTAATAGTAAGGAAGGTAAAAAATTAATATACACCACATTTTTTCCAGTAACTGATTTAACAAAGATGATAGTAGGGGATAAAATGGAAGTTAAAACTATAATAAAAGGTAGTGAAGAGCCACATTCATTTGAATTAAAGACTGATGATATGAAAAGTATTATAGCTGCAGATTTAGTTGTATATAATGGTGCAAATATGGAAAGCTTTATTCCTGATTTAGAAAAAGCGGTAGGAAATAAAGATAAGTTTTTAAATTTATCTCAAGGTTTAACCTTATTAAAACAAGGTGATGGATTAAACGAAAGTAACGATATGGTAAACCCTCATACATGGTTGAGTGTTAAAAATGCAATAGAGCAGTTAGACACTATATATAAGAAACTTTCATCTATTGACCCTGAAAATGAATCATACTATAAGGCTAATTTAGAAAAAGCTCAAGAAAAATTTAAGGAACTTGATAAGAAATTTGAAACAGAATTAGCAAAAGTTAATAAGAAAGATAAATATTTTGTAGTTAGCCACGCAGCATTTAATTATCTAGCTAATGATTATGGTTTGAAACAAGTAGCGGTAACAGGTATTTCTCCAGAAGACGAACCTTCGGCAAAACAATTAAAAACTATTGCTGATTTTGTAAAGAAAAATAATATTTCAACCATATTTTTTGAAGGGAAGGCAACTCCAAAAGTTGCAGAAACTTTAGCGAAAAATACAAATACTAAGACATCGACTATGTATACTATGGAAAATTTGACAGAAGAAGAAGCACAGATGGGATATTTAAAGTTGATGGAATTAAACTTGAAAGCTTTGATGGAATCATTCAATGACTAAGGTTTTAGAAATTGACAATTTATCTTTTTCTTATGGAAAAGATAATATATTAAATAATATTTCGTTTGAGGTAAATAAAGGGGAATTTGTTGCAATAGTAGGAGAAAATGGTAGTGGAAAATCTACTTTATTGAATTTAATATTGAGTAATTTGACACCTAATTCCGGTAAAATAAAGCTTTTTGGAGATTATATTTCAAAAGATAATCATTATCGTGATATTGCGTATATTTCACAAAATGCGGTTAATGCATACAAAAATTTTCCGACCACAATTAATGAACTTATAAGTAATCATTTGAGTTACTTAAAAATAAAAGAAAATGCGGAAAAATTTTTAGAAGTGGTTGGATTGGAAAATCATAAAGATAAAGCTTTATCTCAGTTATCTGGAGGGCAGTTACAAAGAGTTGGATTGGTTCTTGCATTGATTAAAGATGCAAATTTAATTTTGCTTGATGAACCTACAAGTGCGATAGACAAGAACTTTTCTAGAGAGTTATTTTCGTTGTTGAAAAAATTAAGTAAAAGTGGGAAGACGATAGTAATAGTAACCCATGAATTAGCTGAAATTACGGATTACGTTGATTATATAATACATTTGAAATCTACAAAAGCACATAAGCATAATACTGATGATTGGAAGGAATTAATAAAATGTTAGATATATTTGAATATGAGTTCATGAGAAGGGCGTTTGTAGTAGGAGCATTTTTAGCGATAATCCTTCCTTGTATGGGATTGCCAATAGTTTTAAAAAGATTATCAATGATAGGTGATACTTTATCTCATTCTTCATTAGCCGGATTAACCATAGGATTGGCATTTGGAATACATCCTTTGTTAAGTGCAATAATAGCATGTATTATTGCTGGCTTGAGTATAGAATTTATTAGAAATAGGTTAGTTGCATATCAAGAAATATCAACAGTGATTATATTAGCGGCATCAGTGGGTTTAGCAGGTATATTCACAAGTTTAATAGGAAACAGTAATTCTCTCAGCTCTTATTTATTTGGTTCTATAGTAACAATAAGTGATTTAGAATATATATTGGTATCGATTATATCATTATTGGTTTTTATAATATATATGTTTTTATATAAGCGTATATATATAAGTGTATTTGATCCAAAAGCTGCTCATATATTGGGAGTTAATACTAAGATGATAAATTTTATGATAACTTTTTTGAGTGCTATTACAATATCCATATCTGCAAAAACTATAGGATCTTTAATAGTGTCATCTCTTTTAGTAATTCCTGTAATTTGTTCAATGCAATTTACTAAAACATATAAAAATACACTTATATTTTCTATAATATTTTCTATAATTTTTGTGTATTCAGGCTTGATTATATCTTATATATATAATTTAAAACCTGGATCGGTTATAGTTTTGGTGTCTGTTGTATTTTTGATAGTATCAATGTTTATTACAAAAAATAGGAGGTAATTTTGAATAAAAGACAATTAAAATATAAATTTATTGTATCGTTAGCGGCTGTTGTTTTTTTATCAACAGGATGTTTTAATAACAAAAAGGAAGAAAAAAAACCTGAAGTTAAAAAATCTGAATTAAAAACAGTATCACCTGTATTTAAGGAAAAACAAAATAAATACAAAGTAGATAAGACAACTGAGGTACTTGTTGATGCAGAGATTTCTAAGGAAAATATAGTTAGAGTAGTTAAACACGGAGATCACTGGCATGTTTGGACAAAGGATGGGGTAGAGCATATAACTTATACTGATCCTGCTAAATTAGAAACAGGTAATAAACTATCTTTGGTTAGTGTAGTTTCAGTTGAAAGATTAAAAGGAATGGATGTTGTAAAAATTTTAAAACACGGAGATCACTGGCATGTATATACATCTGACGGTAATGAATATTTAACATATGAAAATCCTCAGTCAAGTTTTAGAAATATAGAAATTGGAACTTATGTAGGAAGTCACGATGATAATCATGGATATTCACAAAGTAGAGGAAGCTCATCAAAAGGGAAAATAGTTCTTACAAATCCTGTTACTAAGGTTGATGATAAATCAGGAAAAGATAATTCGGTTTATGAAAAAGGTTCAGATGTAATAAGAATTTTACAACATGAAGATCATTATCATATATATACAAGAGATGGACAAGAGTTTATAAGTTATGTAGATCCACGTTCAGAATATCCGAATGCGAAATTTGGGCAATATGTTGGAAGCCATGGAGATAATCAGAATATAAATAGAAGGATAAAAAATTCTGTTGAAAATGCTGAGTATGTGTCAAAGGTATTAGAAAAACCTTCTGAAAATACTGATAAAATTAAAAATCCACCTAAGGGGAAAATTGCACTTATTTCAGTTGAAAATGATGAATCAAATTTAAGAAAATTAAATGTAAATAAAATTTTATTACATGAAAATCATTATCATATCTACACAACTGATGATAGAGAAATAATATCTTATAGTAATAAAGTTCCTGAAATATTTAAGGGAATTCAAATTGGGGAATATAAAGGTTCACATGGAGAAGTGCATCATATTGATGAAATAGAGTGGCCTGAAGGTATTGATAGAATAGTGGACCATGGAGATCACTGGCATTTATATAGAGGTAATGTTGAGGTAAATGTGGTAAGACAAAATCCTAGAGAAAAATATCCTACCGCTGAATATATCGTTGAAAATGTAAATAAAAATAAGCATATTGTAGTTAATGAAAGTGAAAAATTTAAATATAGCGATGTAGAAGCAAAATTGGTGGAAAGTGTGTTACCATATTTAGATCCTAATCTTCAAGCAATGACTGATTTTGGTAGTCTTAGAAATGCAGAATATCCTGTTTATGGTTCAAATAACGTATATGATGATATATTTTATTGGTTACATGGTAATCACTATCATGCTATAAGTATAGATCAAATTATACAAAATGCAAAAGCTGGAGAATATGGGACTAATACTGCACGAGATGTAGTTGCTACATTAAAATATAAAGTGCAAAATAAAGGGGTAAGTTTAGAAGTAAATTACGATATAGATAGAACGGCTGTACAAAAGTTCTTAATGAAAGAATATGGTATAGAAGAAAAATTAGAAGTATATAATATTGGAAATAATTTTTATGTATATAAAAATGGAAAAACAATAACATTGCATTTGAAAGATTTTTCAATGAAAGATGGACAAGTTGTATATTTAAAAGATTTACCTGAAATAAAGCCTAAAGAAAATAAAGAAGAAAAAGATGAAGAGATACAAGAAAATAATACACCTAATCTTTTCAAGGATCATGAATTTAAGGAACCAAATAAAGATGAGATAGTTGAAAATCAAGATAATGAAAATGAATTAAATCCTCAAATTCAAGAAAATGAAAATCAAAAACCTAAAGAAGAAAAAGAAGAAAATTTAGAAGATGAATACCCAGAAAACTTTATTTCTCAAGAAGAAAGAAAAGAAATGGAAGAAAAAAAAGAAAAAGAAAATTTAGAAAAACTTTCTAAAGCTTTAGGTATTGATGAAAATGATGCTTTTGATAGACTTTATGAATTATTTGATGAACTATATGAAGAACTAGGACATTATCCAGCAGTTAAAGATATTGAGGTTAATGATGATGGTTCTATAAAATATCAAGGAAGAGTTTATACTATAAAATCTAAAGATGAGTAATAGTATACAAATTTAAGATATTTTTTATAAATAGAATTAAAGCAATATTAAAAATCGTTAAATACAAAAATGGGTTTAAAATAAATAGTGTTGGTGAATGAAAATTCCCCTTCACTATTTTTATTTTAAACTTAAAAGTTGGGATAACATATTTATGTTATCCCAACAGAAATTTAGAATATTTAAATATTATTAAATTTGTTAAATCTTAATACTCTTAGTTACATCTTCATCAAATTCTTTTAATTTGCTATTTTTCTTAGCGATAAATTGAACGAACCATATAAAGAATATTACTGCGAGAGCTCCGATAGCGTAACTTGCTTGATAACCATTAAATCCTAATCTCTCATCTAATTTGAATCCTAAATCTGCGTGCATAATGTATGATGTTACTATAAATGTATAAAATGAACCAGGAATTAATCCTATTAGGAAATTTTTCTTGTGAATTTTTAAGTATACTGATATTACTAAAAGTGCAAATACACCTGTTAATTGGTTAGAAAATCCGAAATATCTCCATAATTTATTAAACCCATTTGCATCAGTTTTAGCATAGTATAAAATCGCTACAGCAGGTATAAACAATAATATAGATAAAAGAATTCTTTTTGGAGCAACTTTTTGATCGATATTAAATTGTTCAGAAACCATAAGTCTTAACGCTTTAAAAGCTGTATCTCCAGAAGTTATTGGCAGGATAATAACACTTATTACTGCAAATATACCGCCGACATTACCCATGAATTTTCTAGAAATTTCTCCAACCATTAATGTAGCAGGAGTATTGATTCCTTTACTTGCTATTGTGTTGTATACAACCATAGCACCTGCAGCCCAAGCCATAGCTATAACCCCTTCAACTAACATCATATTGAAGAAAGTTTCTCTACCTTCTCTTTCGTTAGTAACAGTTCTAGAAATTAAAGTTACTTGTTAACCATGGAATCCAGAAAAGATACCGCATGATACTGTAATGAAGAATACAGGAATAAATCTAGATCCTAATGGATGTTTAGATAAAAAGTTCCCTTCAGTCATAGCTTTTAAATTTGCACCACCTGTAAATAAAACTCCAAAGAATATACCAAGAGCTGAAACTAATAATAAAGCTCCAAATATTGGGTAAATTCTACCAATTATTTTATCAATTGGAAAAACTGTTGATGCGATATAGTAAAGTAAAATTATACCGTAAATAATATATATTGTATTGGAATTAGGATCCATGCCTAATAAATCTTTAACAATAAGGTCTCCAGGTGTATATATAAATACAACCCCTACTAGCAATAGTAATACTCAGTTAACTAAGTTGTATACAGCGTTAGTCCCTTTTCCGATATATTTAGTAACTAGCTTTGGTAGTTGAGCCCATTGTTACGCATAGAAATCATACCTATAAAGTAGTCATGCATTGCACCAGCTAAAATACAACCCAAAGGAATTGTGATAAATGCAATAGTACCGAATAGTATACCTTGGATAGGACCTAAAATAGGTCTTGTACCTGCTATGTTAAGTAATTCAATCAATTGGTTTCTCCATTTTTTCATACCAACATAGTCAATTCCATCTGCTTGTTTAATTGCAGGCGTTTCTCTATCATCAGGACCGAATACTTTTTCACAGTATTTACCGTATATGTATCCTCCTAATGCTAATAATATAATTCCAGATATGAATAAAATCATATAATCCTCCTATAATTTTTATATGATAATGTTATCATATTTTTTTTTATTTAAGCAATTATTAAAAATTAATGATATAAATTGTAAAAAGAAATTTGACTTTTATAATAAAAGGTATTAAAATAATTTTGTCAATTAAAATAAATGCATTGAAGAGAAGAGTAAATTTATGAATGCTTAAAGCGAGTCCTATTTGGTGTGAGAGGATAAGTTGAAGTAAGTTGAAGAGAGCCTCAGAGCATATAAGTCGATAAAAGGAGACTTATACGGTAACTCCCGTTACAGAGTTAGAGTATGATTGTACTTAAAGAGCTTTATTTCGTGAGGAATAAATAAACAAAGGTGGTATCGCGAGCTTTCGTCCTTTATGGGTGGGGGCTTTTTTTATTTAATAAAATTCTATATTAATATGGAATTTCTTAATTAAGTATTATAAATATAATAAAAAAAGGAGAAGGAAATGAAAAAAGAATATGAAATTTTAAAAAATGCTGACAAAGTCGTTTTAGCTTATTCAGGAGGTCTAGATACATCAATTATGATTTCATGGTTAAAAGAACATGGAGTAAAAAAAGTAATATGTGTTTCTGCTGACTTAGGACAAGTAAAAGATTCTAAAAAGTTAGAAGAGAAAGCCTTAAAATCTGGAGCAGACAAGTTTTATAATTTAGATCTTACTGAGGAATTTTTAAGAAATTATGCATTTAAGGCTCTAAAGGCAGGAGCGAAATACGAAAACCAATATTATCTTGGGACAGCTTTAGCTCGTCCAATAATAGCTAAATCCTTAGTAGAAATAGCTAAAAAGGAAAATAGCGATATTATAGTTCATGGATGTACTGGCAAAGGAAATGACCAAATTCGTTTTGAAGTATCCATTATGGCTCTTGCACCAGAAATAAAAGTAATAGCACCTTGGAGATTTTGGGAAATGAAGGGAAGAAGTGATGAAATTGCCTATGCAAATGCTCGTGGCATAGAGGTGAATGTTGGAAATGAAGAAAAATATTCGGAAGATGAAAATATTTGGCATATTTCTCATGAAGGTCTAGATCTTGAGGATATAAGTAAATCAGCTGATTATAAAAAGATATTAAAATGGGTGTGTCCTCTCGAAGAATGTAAAGATGAAGCGGAAATAATATCAATAGGATTTGAAAAAGGAAATCCAGTATCTATTAATGATATTAAATTAGATTCAGTTAGTTTGATTACAAAATTAAATGAAATTGGTGGGCGAAATGGGATAGGAGTTTGTGATATAATTGAAAGTAGAATGGTTGGTATGAAGTCAAGAGGCTTATATGAAAATCCTGGTGCAAGTATTTTATACGCAGGGCATGAAATTTTAGAATCAGCAACAGTATATCCAGATACACTAAAGTATAAGCAAAAAATGGCTTTGGATTATGCTGAATTGTATTATGGAGGAAAAGTTTTTACAAATATTATGGAATCAATGGATGCATTTATTGAGGTTAGTCAGGAAAATGTAACGGGTACAGTTAAACTTAAATTATACAAGGGAAATATTATTCCATATGGTATAGAAGCAAAAAATCCTTTATATAAGGAGGATTTGGCAAGTTTTGAAGCTGATCAGGTATATGACCAATATGATGCTACTGGATTTATTAAATTATATGGACTTGCTACAAAAGTATATGCTCAAGGGGACAAACAATGAAACTTTGGTCAGGAATGCTTACTGGAAAGCTAGATGATATTGCAGAAATATTTAACAAATCTATTAATGTTGATAAGAGAATGGTATTTGAAGATATTGAAGCATCTATAGCACATGTGGAAATGTTAGGTAATTGTAATATATTAAATAATGGAGAAGTTATAAAAATCGTAGATGGGCTTAAAATTTTATCTAAAGATATTCAAGAAGGAAGTTTAAAAATAGACACAAATTACGAAGATATTCATACTTTTATTGAGGTTAAATTAGTTGAAAGAATTGGCGTCGTAGGAAAAAAAATGCACACAGCTAGAAGTAGAAATGATCAGGTAGTTACAGATTTCCGATTAACTTTAAGAAAAGAATATAGAGAAATTACAAGCCTTTTAGTAGAATATATAGAAGAAATTACGAATTTAGCACAATCTAATTTAGATACAATTATGGCTGGATTAACTCATTTACAACCAGCTCAACCCGTAACATTTGGACATCATATTTTGACCTATGCGTTTATGGGTTTAAGAGATTTAGAAAGGATGAAAGATTTTTTTAGAAGATTAAATCAATCACCTCTAGGGGCTGGTGCTCTAGCCACAACTACACATCCTATAGATAGAATATATACAGCAAAAAAATTAGGATTTGATTCTATAATGCAAAATTCAATAGATGCTGTAAGCGATAGAGATTTTGTGATTGAGTTTCATTCAAATTTATCGTTAATAGCTATTCATCTATCTAGATTGTGTGAGGAAATAATTTTATGGACTAGTCAACCTTTTTCGTATATAAATCTGTCTGATGAATATTCTACAGGGTCTTCTATTATGCCGCAAAAAAAGAATCCTGATATGGCAGAACTAATTAAAGGGAAAAGTGGTAAGATAATAGGAAATTTAAATCAATCATTAATTATGGTAAAGGGATTAGCTTTAGCCTATTCTAAAGATTTTCAAGAAGACAAACAAAGTCTTTTTGAAAGTATAGATATAATTAAATTAAGTATAAAAATTATTACAGGAATGTTGAAAACTCTTAAAATTAACAAGGAAAATATAGAAAAACAAGCTAAAAAGGGTTTTATAAATGCTACTGACCTTGCGGATTACTTAGTTGAAAAAGGAGTAGCTTTTAGAGATGCTCATCATATTTGTGCGAAGATAGTTGGAAAATGTATAAAAGAAAATATTGGATTGGAAGATTTAAAACTTGAGGATTATAAAAAGGAATCAGAATTTTTTGAGGAAGATCTTTATACTAAAATAGATCTTTTAACATGTGTAAGAAATAGAAAGGTTTTAGGAGGACCTAATCCAGAAGAGGTAAATAGGCAGATTGATTTTGTGAAAAGAGCGATTAATGATGAGTTAAATAATAGGGGAGAATAAATGAACAAAAATATGGTTAAAAAAGTTATAACGATCACTTTTTTTAATAATTTCAATGTTTTTAGCTATTCAGATTGGAAAAAGGGTTCCGATTTTAGGGTCAGCGATTTCGGCAATTTTAATAGGATTTATCATTAGACATACTCCAATATTTATTTATTTGGATAAGTCTATTAATAGTTTTGCAACTAGGTATATGTTAAAAGGGGGTATTGTTTTACTAGGATTTACTCTTTCATTAAATGTAGTAAGCAAAGTAGGAATAGAAGTTTTAATTGTTTTATCTGGAGAAATTTTAGTTTCAATCTTAGTTGCTATTATCGTAAATAAGATATTAAAGATAGATCATAAATTAGCTTTATTATTAGGAATTTGAACATCAATTTGTGGAGGTTCAGCAATAGTAGCTACATCTCCAATTTTAGAAGTTGAAGATGATAAAGTTGCAGTTTCAATAACTACTATGTTCATTTATTCTGTGGTTGCTCTGTTTGTTTTACCTTCCATTGGTAAATTATTAAATTACAATGACCAAATGTATGGGATATTGGCTGGAGCAGCTGTAAATGACACAGCTTCTGTAGTTGCAACATCTTCATCGTGGTCAGAAGAAGCGTTAAAAATTGGTGCAGTAGTAAAACTTGTAAGAACATTGTTTATAGTTCCTGTTACTTTAGGGATTATTGCATATAAAATAAGGAATACAAGTTCGAATAATAAAACAAAGAATAAAGAGAATAATAAAGGTGTTAAACAGATAATATCTTTAGTTCCGGGATTCGTTGTATTATTTATATTAGCTGTTTTATTAGCCACGTTTGTAAATATATCTCCGAAAATAAGTTATTATATAAAAACAATTAGTTCATATATGATGACCTTGGCACTTGTAGTAATAGGATTAGGGGTGCATATTAATGATATAAAAAAAGCAGGACTTAAACCTGTAATATTGGCAGGAATAAGTTGGATTTCGGTTTTAGGACTAACTATAGTACTAATAGGCATTTTATATTAAAATCTATATTATTAAATAAAATAGTAAAGGGAGGTTAAGTATATGAAAATCATGAAAAAAATTCTAGGGGGGAACTTTACTTGTACCAATGATATTTGCAGCTATTATAAATACTGTTTATCCTACATTATTTCATATAGGAGGAGTAACAGAGGCTTTGCTTAGTGGAAATAGTCTAGAATTTGTACTAGGAGTAACAATATTTATTTCTGGAAGTTCATTAAAATTAAATAATATTACTATTGTAGTAAAACGTTATGGTGTTTTATTGATATTTAGGACGATAATATGTGTTTTATTAAGCTTGTTGTTCTATAAAATATTTGGATTAGATGTTTTTTTTGGAATTAGTTTGATAGCATTTATTGTTACATTAACATCTATTAATCCTGCGCTATTCTTAGCTATAATGAATGATTGTGGCGACGATATAGATAACTCATCATTTGCATTTGTATCACTTTTTGCTACACCAGTTATACCAATGCTTATATTTGGTTTAACACAACCTATAAATATTGATTTTATGCCATTAGTATCTATGGTTGTTCCTCTTGTATTAGGAGTTATAATAGGTAATTTAGATGCAGATTTAGGAAAGTTTTTATCATCTGGAATGCCTTTTATTATCTTCTTATTAGGTTGGGCTGTTGGTTCAAAACTCAATTTAATTGAAGCGGTTAGAGCTGGTTTGTCAGGTATATTAATGGCGGGGTTATATTATATTTTTACAACTATTCCTATGGGTTTTGTAGAAAAAAAATTGCTTAAAGGAAAAGGATTATCTTCTATTGGTGTGTCAACTATAGCAGGGATATCTGCAAGCATACCTATTATTATGGCAAAAAACAATCCGTTGATGCTTAAATACAGCACTAAAGCAGCAGCTATAGTATCATTAGGGGGAGTTATTATGGCGATAATATCACCTTATTTATCAAAAAGATTAGTTAAAAAGGCTTAGAAATTTGAGTATAATTATTTTAATAATATTGGGGTAGCATAAATATGCTACCCAAATAGAAATTTAGAGCAATAATTTATTTAATTTTTAAAACTCTAGTTTTATTTTGCACTTGACCAACCTCAATCAATTGGTAAAGCAATACCTGTTACATATGACGCTTCTACAGAACCTAAGAATATTGCGCCAGCATTAAGTTCTCCTTGTTTACTAGGTCTATGCATTGGTACAGTTAAGTTCATATAAGTTTTGAAGTCATTATTTGAAAGAGTATCTTCTGTCAACTCTGTTGTAAAATACCCTGGACAAATTGTATTTACAGTAATGCCTTTTGGAGCAAGCTCTGCACTAGCTGCTCTTGAAAAGTTTACTACACCAGCTTTTGTAGCGTGATAAGCAGTTTGCATTTGATTTGTTCCAAGTAAACCATATATAGAAGCAATATTAATTATTCTACCATGTTCTTTTTTAATCATTTCTTGTGATACCCTTCTAGTTACATTGAATACTGAAGTAAGATCTATATCCATAGTAAATTGCCAATCTTCATCGGATAATTCATTTACAGGGCCGCCTTTTGATGAACCTGCATTATTTACAAGAACATCTATCTTACCAAAATGATTTATAATAGAAGTTACTGCTTTATCTATATCTTCAGTATTAGTTACATTAGATTTATGGTAAAAAACTTCAAGACCATATTTGCTTTCAATTTCTTCTTTTACCTCTTTAAGTCTTTCTTCTCTTCTAGCAAGAATAACTAGATTAGCACCAACTTCGGCAAATCCATGAGCCATTTGAACCCCTAGTCCTGAAGATGCCACGGTAATCATTACAACTCTGTCTTTATAGTTAAACATACTTACCCCCTTTTCTTTTTATTCTATACTATAAAACCTTTAATTCAAGTAATTGGAGAGTATTTATTTGTATTTTTAGACCAATTAGTACAGAATTATTTTGATTTGGGATAAATCGATTAAAAATTGACATTTTTTTGACTAAGATATATAATCTAGTTGTAATACAGTCTGGTATAATAAAACAAATATATATACAAAGGAGTGTAGTATGTGCGAAAAAATGAGAGCGATTGTGGCAACTAAGGACCACAAGGCGGAAGTAGTAGAAAGACCAGTTCCTAAACCTGGCTATGGAGAAGCTCTTTTAGAGATGGAATGTTGTGGGGTATGTCATACAGATTTGCACGTAAAAAATGCTGATTTTGGTGATGTTACAGGTAGAATATTAGGTCATGAAGGTATTGGTAGAGTTATTGAACGTGGAGAAGGAGTTACATCATTAAAAATAGGCGATCGAGCTTCTGTGGCATGTTTTTTGAAGGTTGTGGACACTGTGAATATTGTACAACAGGTAGAGAAACATTATGTAGAACTGTAAAGAATGCTGGATATACAGCTGATGGTGGAATGTCAGAAAAAGTATTAGTTACAGCTGATTACGCAGTTAAGTTTCCAGATGGACTTGGCTCTGCTGAAGCATCATCAATTACATGTGCAGGGGTAACAGTTTATAAGGCTATTAAAGAAACTAATGCTAAAGCTGGACAGTGGATAGTAATATCTGGGCTTGGTGGATTAGGAAATCTAGCTTTACAATATGCTAAAAATGTATTTAATTTAAAAGTAGTGGCAGTAGATGTTAATGATGGGCAATTAGAATTTGCTAAAAAATATGGTGCAGATGTATGCATAAACCCTATTAAAGAAAATCTAGGTGAATATTGTCAAGAAAAATTAGGGGGAGTTCATGCAGCGGTTGTTACGGCTGTAGCTAAATCTGCATTTAATGATGCAGTAGCATCAGTTAGATCTGGAGGTAGAGTAGTAGCTGTTGGGTTACCTTCAGAATCAATGGACTTGAGTATCCCAAGATTAGTTTTAGATGGTATTCAGGTAGTGGGTTCTCTTGTTGGAACAAGGGAAGATTTGAAGGAATCTTTCCAATTTGGAGCAGAAGGTTTAGTTGTACCTAAATGTGAAATGAGACCAATGGAAGATATAAATGATATATTTGATGAAATGGAAGCAGGTACTATAAGAGGAAGAATGGTTATAGATCTAACTAGAAAATAAATATAGTAATATAAAATATCTGTTGGGGATTTCTCCAACAGATATTTTTGATTTTTCCTCTTTAGAGGGTTGAGCACGCAAAGCGTGCGAAACAATAAACCACCCGCTACGCGGGTGCGGAAACGAAAAGTTATACGATTTGTTTCCAAAAAATTCTCCAAGTAATAGAATAAAGGTGTTCAAGCTTTTATCTAAACAAGGAGAATTTAATGGCGAATAAAGCGAATAGTGTTAATGTCAACATAAAAATGTACAAAATTGATTATATAAAAATGTACACTTATTCCTCCTTCATATATTCTTTAAGTCTGTATGAATTTCCAGTTATAGATACGACTGTTGCGTGGTGTAACAGTCTATCTATAATTGCTGAAGCTATTTTCTTATCATAAAATAGCTTTGACCATTCATTAAAGTTTAAATTTGTAGTTATTATCGTACTTTTCTTTTCATATCTTTTATCAATAAGTTGAAATTACAATCTTTCATCGCCATCATTTAGTGGTAAATAGCCCATTTCGTCAATTATTAATAATCTATACCCTGTGTAATGTTTTATTCGTTGTTCTAGCTTATTTTCTAACTTTGCTCGTTTTAAGTTTTCTATTAAATCATGACATTTAATGAAATATGTGCTTATTCGTTTTTTAGCACTTTCTATTCCTATTGATGTTGCTAAATGAGTTTTTCCAACTCCACTATTTCCAAGAAATATTATATTTTCATTATTTTCTAAAAATTTTAATGAACAAAGCATTTTTATTTGATTTTCATTTATTTCTTGATTAAAACTAAAATCAAAGTCATTTATTGTTTTTATATGTGGAAAACTAGCCACTTTTATCATTTGATTTGCTGCAACATATTTTTTATTTTCAACTTCATAATCAGTTAACTTTAACAATCCATCAATTAATGATATATTTGGTTGATTTAATTCATTTTCTAAATGAATTAACATTTGTTTTAAATTCAAATATTCTAAATTTGAAACTAATCTTTCATAATTGATACTATTTTCCATAATTTCCTCTAATTTTACTTAAATTTTCATTTACTAAAATTTGAACTTTTTTATCATCATAACTAGGTAAATTATTCTTGAAAATTTCTAGATAATGGCTTTTATGATAGTTTAATTTATTTTTAGAAATATTGTGAACTGTTATTACTTTTGTGTTATCATATATGTGTAGTTTATTATTTTTAACTATTAAATTAACTCTTTTATTTTTATATTCTGGTGGTAGAGAATATTGATTACTTTTGTATGAAATCATACAACTAGAGTTAACTTTAAGAATTGTTGAAGATATTTTGTAAAGATTTCTTAGTGATTCATTTGGTAATGGCATTAAGGAATCTTTTTCAATTTCTAACAAACTTAATGGTATATTATTTGTGCCTTGATGAATATTTAAGTTTACTCTATTATTAATTTTTTCTACTAATTTTAATAATTGTTCATAATTAATTTTTGTTTGATAAGCATAAATTTCTTTAAGTATTTTCATACTTGATTCAACTTTGCCTTTAGTTTGAGGTCTTCTAGCCATACATGCTTTTAAGCTTATATTAAAATCATTTAAGAATTGATTAAATTTATTATTAATTTTTCCATCAGAATCCTTAGTTCTTGGTTCATCCATAATTGTTTTCATATTATCTGATAAAATTGTTTTTGGAACCCCTTGTATTAATTCAAAAGATCTTGTTAAAAAGTCTAAAACCACATCTTGCTTTTTATCTAAAGATACATGAAAAATTCTATATCTAGAGTATGAAAGTTGAAATACAAAAATATTTAATTTAATTATTTCACCATCACTAGTGATAAAGGTCATATCTTCTTTCCAATCAATTTGAGCTTGTTCACCTAGAGAAGTTTCAAATCTAATTTTTGCACCATCTTTATATTTTTTCTTAGAAAAATATTTTTGGAATTTATCATTGTTTAATATATATCTTCTAAAACTTGATTCGCTTACATTTAAATTATGATTATCTTTCAAATATCTGTAAAGTATTGATTTAGAGTAAAATCTTTGAATTGAATTTTCATCTAAAAGTTCTTCGATTATATTCTTAAAATTGTCTATTTTTGAAGATTTATTTCTAGTTTTTTTCTTTTCATATCCTTCGTAATATTTTTTTATTGTTCTTCTATCCACATTTAGTTCATTAGCTAATTGTGAGTAATTAACTTTTAAGTTGTTTGCATCCATAATTGTTTTTAATGTTGATAAGTCTTCTAAATTTTTAATTTCAAAATTTATATTATTTAGAATTAATGAATATTTCATATATGTCTCCTAATATTTAATATTTATTTATTTTATCAAATTGTACATTTTTATTTTGTCATTTTTGTACATTATTATATTATCATTTACACGAATAGTTTAGCACACACAAAATGGATGTGTAAATATCACATAGTATTCACCCCAAAGTATAGAAGAAAAATAATATTTAATCAATATAAAAGAAGTATTGGTGAAATACTAAGAAGATTGTGTAACTACAAAGGAGTAGAAATAATAGAAGGTCATTTAATGAATGATCATGTTCATATGCTAGTAAGTATTCCACCAAAGATAAGTGTATCAACATTCATGGGGTATTTGAAAGGCAAAAGTGCACTAATGATATTTGATAAGCATGCAAATTTAAAATACAAATTTGGAAATAGACATTTTTGGGTCGAAGGATATTATGTAAGTACAGTAGGACTGAACGAAGCAACAATAAAAAAATATATTCAAGAGCAAGAAAAAGCTGATATAGCGATGGACAAATTGAGTGTAAAAGAGTATGAAGACCCCTTTAGGGGTTAGGTTGAAGTAGTAAGTATCCTCTTTAGAGGAATGCTACGAGTCAAGGGCGATAAGGCTTGAACAAAAGTGAAAGCCAGCGTCTTGAGGCGCTGGCCGGTAACAAGGGCTTATAGCCCTAGTGCAAACCACCCGTTAGACGGGTGGTCATGATTTAACGTAATCTCTTGGTTATAACTTTAATCAGCATATATTTTTGAATATTTTTTTGATATAATTAATTGTAAATAGTAAAATTTGGAGGAGACAATGGATAAAAATAAAGAGTCATATTATATTACAACTCCCATATATTATCCTAGTGGGAACTTACACATAGGTCATACATATACAACAATAGCTGCAGATGCGTTGAAAAGATACAAAAAAATACAAGGATATGATGCTTATTTAGTAACTGGTACAGATGAACATGGACAAAAAATTCAAGAAGAAGCAGATAAAAGAGGAGTTACACCTTTAGAATTTACAACGGGAATAGTAAAGACTGTAAAAGAACTGTGGGAAAAATTAGAAATAGATTACGATCAATTTGTTAGATCAACAGATCCAGAACATGAAAAAAATGCACAAGATATATTCCAAAAATTATATGAAAAAGGTGAAATATACAAAGGTGTTTATGAAGGATACTACTGTACTCCTGACGAATCTTTTTGGACAGAATCTCAATTAGATGAAAATGGACACTGCCCGGAATGTCATCGTCCTGTAATTAAAAAGACGGAGGAATCATATTTCTTTAGACTTTCAAAATATACAGATAAATTAATCAAATTATATGAAGATGTTCCAGAATTCATTCTTCCTGAAAGAAGTAAAAAAGAAATGATTAATAATTTTTTAAATAAAGGGCTTGATGATTTGTCAGTTACAAGAACTAAAGAATCATTGAAATGGGGTGTAGAAGTTCCATTTGATGACAAACACGTAATTTATGTTTGGATTGATGCTCTAACATGCTATTTAACAGGAATAGGTTATGGTCAAGACGAAGAAAAATTTAATCATTATTGGCCAGCAGGAATACATCTAATGAGCAAGGAAATTGTAAGATTCCATACTATAATTTGGCCAGCTATATTGATGGCTTTAGGTTATGATTTACCAAAGAGAGTATTTGCTCATGGATGGATACTATTTGATGATACTAAAATGAGTAAATCACTAGGGAATGTCGTTTATCCAGAACCATTTATCGACCTATATGGAATTGATGCTTTGAAATATTTTGTATTAAGAGAGTTTACATTTGGACAAGATGGATCATTTACAAACGAAAAATTTTTGACAAGAGTAAATTCAGATTTAGTAAATGACTTAGGAAACTTAGTTTCTAGAAGTATTGCAATGGTTGAAAAATATAATGAAGGTATAGTTGTAGAATCTAAAACAAGTGGAGAATTTGACGAAGACTTACAAAATATTGCACAAACTGCAATAGTGAATGTTGAAAAACATATGGAAGATTTAGCATTTTCATACGCTTTAGAAGATATTTGGACACTTATAAGACGTACAAACAAGTATATTGATGAAACAAGTCCTTGGGTACTAATAAAAGAAGATAAAGATAGATTAGATACAGTTTTATACAACTTAATTGAAAGTGTAAGAATAATAGCTCAATTAATAGAACCATTTTTACCTCATACATCAAAATTGATTTTTGAACAATTAGGAATTGAAAGTATGGGATGGGATTCTGCAAGAGAATTTGGCCTATATCCAGTTGGAAATAAAGTGACAAAAGGTGAAAATTTATTTCCAAGATTAGACGTTAAAAAGGAATTAGAAAAAATTCAAAAAGCAAATGATGAGTTATTCCAACAAAGAGTTGGATCTGTAAAAAAAGAAGAAACAAAGGAAGAGGCAAAGCCAACAATTGAATTTGAAGATTTTGAAAAAATCGATATGAAAGTTGGGAAGATTTTAGAATGTGAAAAACATCCAGATGCTGATAAATTACTTGTTTTCAAAGTTAAAATTGGGGGAGAAATTAGACAAATAGTTTCTGGTATTAAAAAATGGTACGAACCAGAACAACTTATCGGTAAAAAAGTTGTAGTGTTGATGAATCTAAAACCTAGAAAAATCAGAGGAATCCAATCTCAAGGCATGCTTTTATCTGCTGAAAAGGATGGAAATCTTTCATTACTTTCAGTATTAAATGATGTCGAAGATGGCTCAGGAGTAGCATAATGAGTGAATATATTATTGACTCTCATGCACATTTGACAGATGATAAATTTGAAGATAGAGATTTAATCATTGAAAACTTTGAAAATGATAAAGTGCTAGCGATGATAAATCCTGGTGTAGATGAAGAGTCTAGCATTCAAGCTGTTGAATTGGCTAATAAGCATGAAAGAGTATTTGCTTTAGTTGGCACACATCCTCATGATGCGAAATTTTACGATGAAAATTTAAGAGAAAAATATAGAAAATTAGCTTTAGAAAATAACAAAGTTGTGGGAATTGGAGAAATTGGACTGGATTATCACTATGAATTTAGTCCGATTGAAAAACAAAAAGTGGTTTTTATCGACCAAATAAAATTGGCGAAAGAGCTGGATTTGCCTATTATTATTCATTCAAGAGAAGCGATGGACGATACTTATGACATTCTTAAGGAGTACGCAATGGGAATGAAAGTTTTGCTACATTCATTCAACGAAACTTGGGAAGATTGTAAAAAATATTTAGATTTAGGTTTTTACATTTCTCTAGGAGGAATGCTAACATTCAAAAATTCTAAAAATTTAATTAAAGTTGTTGAAAATATACCGATAGATAGACTTCTTTTAGAGACGGATTCTCCGTATTTGACTCCAGTTCCACATAGAGGAAAGAGAAATGAGCCTTTATATACGCATGTAACAGCTAAAAGAATTGCGGAAATGAGAGTTGAAGAGGTTTCATATATCAAAGAAAAGACAAATCAAAATAGTATAGAATTTTTTGATTTAATTAATCATGGGTTAAATACAGATGGAAAAAATTAAAGAAATTATTGTAGTTGAAGGAAAAGACGATATTATTGCGGTTAAAAGGGCGTTCAAAGGAAATATTGATGTAGTTGCAACTCATGGTCTTGGAATAAAGAAAAACTTTTTAGAAGAATTAGAAAAATTAAATGAAACTAAGGGGATAATTGTTTTAACAGACCCTGATTATGCTGGAAAGAGAATATCTAACATGATTAGAGAATATGTTTCAAATGCTAAATTTGCAAGTATACCAAGAAATGATGCTACAAAAGGTGATAATATTGGAGTTGAAAATGCATCTGATGAAGCGATTATCAAGGCTATAGAAAAGGCTAGACCAATTTATGAAGAATCAAAAGAAATATTTTCTATGGAAGATATTATAGATAATGGATTTTCAGGATTACAAAATTCAAAAGAACGAAGAATTAAGTTTTGTAAAATAGTAGGAATAACTTACTGCAACGCAAAACAATTATTAACAAGATTAAATGCTTTTGGAATTACCAGAGAAGAATTTGAAAAAGCAGTTAAACAATTAGGAGATTAAATGGGAAGAGATAGATTATACTCGCCAAAAGTTATAAAAGAAATTAAAAACTTTTTTGGATTTAATTTTTCAAAAGGATTGGGTCAAAATTTTCTAACAGACGGAAATGTGGTTAGAGCGATATCTGAAGGGGCTAAAATCACAAAAGAAGACAATGTTTTAGAGGTTGGGCCCGGATTTGGGACTTTGACTGAAGAACTATTATTAAATGCTAAAAAAGTAGTATCTGTTGAGTTGGATGAAAGACTAAATCCGGTTTTAATGCAAACATTAGGAGAATTTGATAATTTTATACTTGTGAATGCTGACATTCTTAAAGCAGATTTAAATAAATTAGTTTCAGATCAATTTGGAGATGAGCCTTTTAAGGTTGTTGCAAATTTACCTTATTACATTACAACGCCCATAATTGAGTTGTTTTTAGAAAGTAATCTAAATGTAAAATCATTGACATTTATGGTCCAAAAAGAGGTAGGAGATAGGATTTTAGCTAAACCAGGCAATAAGGTATATGGCTCATTGACTGTATTTACAAATTTTTATGCGAATGCATCAATGGTTGTAAAAGCTCCAAAATCTGTATTTATGCCACAACCTAAGGTTGACAGCGTTGTTATTAATTTGGAATTAAAAGATAAACTTCCAGATGTTGATAAGAAAATATTTTTCAAATTGATGAGAGGCGGATTTACTAAGAGAAGAAAAAATATCTTAAATTCACTAACTACAGATGTATCTTTAGGAGTTGATAAGACTAAGATGAAGGAAATATTAGCAGAATTAAATATTCCTGAAAACTATAGAGCTGAAGATTTATCATTAGAAGATTATTTAAATATAACTAGATGTTTAGAAAAATTATAACAGGGTATTAAAGAATTGCGACTGATATAGTTGAAATTATATGACTTTGTTATATAATTAAATTAGCAATAAAAATTTAAGGAGAAAATAAAATGGAAAAAGTAGTAGTATACACATCAGAAACATGTCCTTACTGTGTAGCAGCAAAGGAATTCTTAAAAGAAAATAACGTAGAATATACAGAAAAAAACGTTACATCTGACGAAACAGCAAGAAACGAATTAATTGAAAAAGGTTATAGAGGAGTTCCTGTTATCGTAGTAGGTGAAGAAGAAATCGTAGGATTTGATAAAAATAGATTATCAAGCTTATTAGGATTATAATTCAAATAGAGCCAGTGCATTTAACATGTGCTGGTTTTTATTTTATTTTATTTAAAAAAGCTATATATAAAACTAAAATACGAAAAAATTGACATGATTTATGCTATATTAAAAGTGATTGGAGGTAATTATTAAAAATTATTTTATAAAAGTTTTTAATGGTATGGCTTTAGGTTTATTTTCATCACTTTTAATAGGTTTGATACTTAAACAAGTAGGAATGCTTGTGAAACTTGATTTATTAATTCAATTTGGAGATATGGCCCAAAAACTTATGGCGCCAGCTATAGGTATAAGTTTGGGTTTAAATGGATTAGCTGCTGGATCGGCGATAGTTGGAGGTGCATCTCATATGGTTGGATTTGCGATTGCTTTATATAGAGAAAATGGGTTTGGCGGGTTAATTTCACAAGGCTTAGGGACTTCAATGTTGCAAATAGGAAATATAGTAAAAAAAAGCCAATCATAATGCTACCAGCGATAATTAGTTCAATAATTTTAGGACCGATTTCAACCGTTATTTTTAAAATGCAAGCAACAACTGCTGGTTCAGGAATGGGAACGAGTGGTTTAGTTGGAGAATTTTCAACATATTCAGTAATGGTTAAAAATGCATTCTTAGGAGTTTTACTCCTACATTTCATATTACCTGGATTAATTTCATATTTTGTTTCATCATTTATGTATAAAAAAGGATATATAAAAATGGGAGATATGAAATTGAGTAATGGTAAATAAATAAAAAAGAGCTGCTGCAAAGTAATTAAAAACATTATTTTGCAACAGCTTCTCTTTTTGTTATTAGAATTTTAATAGATTTTAGGAGTTTTATTCTCAGCCTTCTCGATTTCTTTAATTAGTAATTTTCTTAAATTTAATTTATCTTTTTCATATTTAGGATTAAAAACTATGTTATTTAATTCAAAAGGATCTAGTTTTAAATCATATAAAAAATCATCTACATAAATATCACTATCCATATTATCTTGGAAATTAGTATCGGGAGATTTTACTGCATATAAAAATTCTGGAGTTCTTATAGCACGACCAACTTTACTTTCGCTAATTTGAATGAAGGCTAAATTGTCTCTTTTTATATTTTCTTCATCTTCTTTTCCGAATATAGTTAAATCCTCGCCAATCAATTCATCAGCATTATTTCCTGCTATTGAGATTATTGTTTTTGTTAAGGAAGAAGTTGAAACTATTTGTCTAATCCTTTTTCCTCCTTTAAATCCTGGTCCATAGAAAATCAAAGGTACTTTAGATGCTGAAGCGTGAGCTGATCTTTTGTAATCATCAATGCCGTAAGGATTATTTTGATTTCTAGTATAAAAATGAGAACCATGATCTGAAATGAAAATTATCACTGTATTTTCTAATTCTCCAATTTCTTTTAATTTTTCTAAAATTCTTCCTAGATTATCGTCAATACTTTTGCAAGCACCTAAATAATCAGGATATTCTTTTTTTGAATTGCCACCTAAAACTTTCAAATCATGAGGAAGCTCAAAATTTTTCCATCTTTCTTTTGATCCTTTTGGACCTTCATGATGATTATGATCATTTTGATGATGTGGTTCTATCATAGATATCGTTAAAAAGAAGGGCTTTTCTTTGTTGTATTTATCTAAAAATTCAAGGCCAAAATCAACAATTTTATCTACACGATATCCTTTAAATTCTATTTTGTTATTATTTTCATCAAAAACATATCCATCATATCCGTGAGATGTTTTTTCTAATGTATCTGCAACTCTCCAAAAACCGTTATATCCACCACGATATTTTTTAGGTATAGCAGTTGTTTCATTATTTATAGTATGATTTCCTGCTAAATCACCAGAACTCGCTAAATGCCATTTACCAACATATGCGTTTTCATATCCTGCCTCTTCCATATAATTTGCAAGAGTTTTTATATTTGTAGGTAACATTATATTGTTTCTGAAACAGCCAGTAGTTGTTGGCCATTGCCCAGATTGAAATATTGCTCTACAAGGTCCGCAGACTGGTTGAGCAGTATATGCCTGTTCAAAAAGAACTCCATCATATGCTAATTTATCGAGATTAGGAGTTATATCTAGTGGTTGACCATAAGCGCCAATTGTATCTGATCTTTGTTGATCAGAAAAATAAAGTAAAATATTTGGTTTCATTTTAATTCTCCATATAAAAAAAGTCATCTGTCGATGACTGTACTATTTATTTAATTCTTCTATTAATAAATCTGGTTCAATTCCATGTACCATAGCTGCTTCCTCAACTGTTTCTAATTGACTTACAGGACATCCTATACAACCTAATCCGTACATAATAAGAGTTCCTAAAGTTTTAGGTTTTAATTTAATAACATCACTTAGTATCATATCACCAGTTATAACTATATCATTCTTATCTGTCATAAACGCCTCCCATTTGAGAATATTATAATATAAATATCTTTATATTTAAAATATTTATCCAAATTTATATTATAATTATATTAAATAATTATTAGGAGGAATAATGAATATACTAAAAAAAATTATAGCTATAACATTTGTATCAATTTTAATATTTACAAATATTTCTTTTGCTGAATCTAAAACTAAATGGGATGAAGAAATTATTTACTTTATACTTACAGATAGATTTTTTGATGGAGATAAATCAAATAATGAGGTATATGGAAAAGATTCATATGATTTAAAACATTTAGAAGCTTATCATGGAGGGGATTTTCAAGGTATAATAGACAAAGTTTCTTATTTAAAAGAACTAGGAGTTACAACGCTTTGGATTACTCCAATAGTTAAAAATATTGAAACAAACATGAGAAAAGATATAAATGATAAGCAATATGGATATCATGGATATTGGGCTGAAGATTTTACTAAGATAGATCCTCATCTTGGAAATGAAGAAAAACTTATGGAATTAGTAGATGTTTTAGCTGAAAATAATATAAAACTTATGGTTGATGTTGTTTTAAATCATGCGGGATATGGTATGAATAATGCTGAACAATTTAGGGATATGATTAGAAAAAATCCTGATAAAAGTGAGATAAAACAAGAATTATCAGGATTGCCTGATTTTAAAACTGAAGAAAAAGAAGTTAGAGATAAATTGATAAAATGGCAAACTTATTGGGCGAATAAGATTTCTCCTAAAGGAAATAAAATAGCGTATTTTAGAGTTGATACGGTAAAACATGCCGAAAAAGATACTTGGATAGATTTTAAATCTAAATTAATTGAAAAAAATCCCGAATTTAAGCTTATAGGGGAAGTGTTTGATGCAAGTATTACAAATACAAGAGGATATTTAGATAAAACTATGATGGATTCTCTTCTAGATTTTGATTTTAAAAATATAGCATATTCTTTTTCTAAAGGGAAATTTGAAGAAGTAAATAAAAAATTAAAATTTAGAAATTCTAAAATAAATGAAGACATTACTCTTGGACAATTTTTATCATCTCATGATGAAAATGGATTTTTAAAAATGAGATTAAATGGTGATGAAAATTTATTTAAGCCGATTGTTTCGTTACAATTAACTACCAAAGGACAACCTGTAATTTATTATGGTGAAGAAATAGGAATGTCTGGGAAAAAAGATGATTTTGCAAATGGGGTTTATAGTGAAAATAGAGAATTTTTTAAGTGGGATAAAGTTAAGGGTAATAAACTTACCGAGCACTATAAAAAGATGATTCAAATTAGAAAAATGCAAAATGATGTATTCTCTAAAGGTAGCAGAGAAATGATTTATTCCGATAAAAATGTATATGCGTTTGAAAGAAAATTAGGAGATAAATCTATAATTACATTATTAAATAAGAGTAATGAAAATCAAAATATTGAAATAGATAATAAATTTAATTTTACAAATATAGTAGATTTATATTCTCGTGAAGAAATTAAATCTGGAGAAAAAATAAAAGTAAAAGTTCCTAAAAATGAATTAGGAGGAACTTTAGTTTTAATTGATAAAAAATATGTTCCTGAGGGTTTTGTAATAAAAAAAGATTATAGTTTCATTATATATATTGCAGTAACTTTTAATGTTTTATTAGTTTCTCTTATAATATTTTCATCTATAAAAACTAAGAAAAAATAATCATAAATTATTGTTTACAATTAAATATTTTTTAGATATAATAATTGATTAATTTGACATTTTTCTATTTTTGTGCTAATATATTATCATCCAAAAATAGAAAAGGATGTGATATCGAATGAAAAGATCAGAAGCATTAGCAGCAATTAGAAGTGAAGTGGAAGAAAATATCGGTAAAAAAGTACAATTAAAAGCTGATAGAGGCAGAAAGAAGATAGTTACCAGAGTTGGATATATTGAGAATGCTTTTCCCAATTTATTCACAGTAAAAGTAAATAATGATTTTGATGAAAGTGTAACACTTTCATACACTTATTCAGACGTATTAACATCAACGGTTAAAATTAAAGTTGTAAGTTAATTTTACAAGCATCGTTTAATCGGTGCTTTTTTTATTTTTAAAATAACATATAAAGGGGAAATTATGAATATTAGTAATAAACCAATAGGAGTTTTTGATTCAGGTCTTGGTGGATTAACTGTCTTAAAAGAATTGAAAAAAATTTTACCAAACGAAAATTATATTTATTTAGGTGATTTGAAAAATAGTCCATACGGAGATAAAAGTGGTGATGAAATAACATCTTTTACTAAAAAGAATATAGAATTTTTTTTGAAAAATGGTGTTAAACTTGTTGTTGTAGCATGTAATACTGCATCATCATATAATATTGAAAGTATTAGAGAAATTTATAATGTTCCTATAATAACAGTGTTAGAATCCGCAATTAGTGGAATAGATAAAAATGATAAAAATATTTTATTAGCTGCTACTAAAGCAACGTGTAATTCTGGTTATTTTGATAAGCTTTTAAAAATGAATTTTGAAAATGTAAACTTATATAAAGAAGCTTGTATAGATATAGTGCCATCAATTGAAAATAAAAATTTAAATGATGAAGAAATTCAATCGATAGTTGATAAATATATAAAAAAATATTCAGAAGAAAAAATTAACAAATTGATTTTGGGATGTACACACTATCCAATATGGAAAAAATATTTTAATAATTCAGTCTATAAAGAAGTAGAAGTATTTGATCCGGCACAAAAATTAGCGCTAGAAGTATATAATTACTTAAACATAAACAGAATGTTAAACAATGAAAAAAAATCGAAAACTAAGTTCTATGTAACTAAAAATAAGGATATGTTTTTTGAAAAATCCAAAAAATTTATTGGAAAAACTTTTATCCAAAAAGTTGAAGAAATTGAAATTTAAACCAATAAAAAAGGTATATTTAGCCTTTAATTAAATTACTATATATTGTATAATATAAGAATATGAATAGTAATAATTTAAATTATATTAGGAACGAAAAATGCGATTAGATGATAAATTAAAAAAGAGACAAGAAAATAGAAAAAATAAGAAAGATAGAAAAAGAAAGCAAATGAGAAATTTATTAATAGGGACAGTTTTAGTCGTATCCGTAAGTTTATCAATTGCTTATTTTTCATTATCAAAAAATCATAATGTTAATGCTGATACAGCTAAAATAACATCTGATGTATCTAAAAGATTGGAAGATAAATTTTCAGATGTAGTCTTATCATATAAAAAGGTTTTGAATACATCATTTATGTTTAGTTCAACAAAAGACAATCCAAAAAATTTATTAACATTGAATGAGGGAGAATATGTTGAATTTTTAGGTGAAGAAAATGGATGGAGTAAAATTAAACATAAGGGACAAATAGGATATGTTGAAAATTCAAATTTAGAATCTACTAAAGAAAATGAACTAAAAGTTATAAAGGGTCAACTTGTGGTTACTAAGGATTATACAATTCCAAATGATTTTGAAACGACATTTGATGTTGAAACAGAGAATGCAATGCTTGTAATGTTTGAAGCTATGAAAAGGGAAGGTTTAGAAATTGGAGTATCAAGAAAATATATAAGCTCTGATGCAGAAACACCAACTGTAGAAGAGCAAAAATATGTTCTTCCATTAATTGAACAAAATGAATTAAGAACTGGGAAAGCTATAGAAGTTAATATTCCAAATGGAGCTACTAGAGTTGATTTTTATGAAACTAAAGAAGGTAAATGGTTATCGGAAAACGCGTATAAGTTTGGTTTTATATTAAGATATCCTGCTAATAAACAAGATATAACGGGATTTATTTCTAATCAATATATTTACAGATATGTTGGGTCCGAAGTTGCTAAAGAAATGCATGATTCTGATTTAACTATCGAAGAGTATTTTAAATAGATTTGGAGGAATAAATGTTAGAAAATATAAAAAATGAACTGCTATCAGGTAAATTTGGATTAGCAACAGAAAATGAAAATCTTAAATACTATACTACTTTTAAAATTGGCGGACCAGCTGATATTTTAATAAAACCTGATTCTGAAAGTCAACTTTCAGAAGTTGTTAAGTTTTGTAAAAAAAATTCTATTCCATTAACTGTAATAGGTAAGGGTTCTAATTTACTTGTAAGAGATAAAGGTGTTAGAGGAGTTGTAATAGCGTTAAAAGATAATTTTTCTAAAATAGAAGTTAACGGTTTAGAAGTTACTGCTCAATCAGGAGCTTTATTAAGAGATGTGGCAATAGCATCTTTTTCTCAAAATTTAACCGGTATGGAACCTGTAAGTGGGATACCAGGAAGTGTTGGTGGTGCTATAGTTATGAACGCTGGTGCGTATGGAACAGAAATGATTGATATTGTGAAATCAGTTAGATGTATGGATGATGAAGGTAATATAAAAGAATATACAAATCAAGAGATGGATTTTTCGTATAGACATTCTTTAGCATCTGAAAAAGGTTTATTAGTTTTATCTGCTACATTTTTACTTCAAAAAGGAGAAAATCAAGATATTCAAGATAAGTTTAATGAATATGATTATAAAAGAAGTTCAAAACAGCCTTTAGAAAAAAATTCAGCGGGGTCAACATTTAAGAGACCTGAAGGTCATTTTGCTTCTAAATTAATAGATGATACTGGATTGAGAGGATTTACTGTTGGTGATGCTCAAGTTTCTGAAAAACATTGTGGATTTTTAATCAATATTGAAAATTCAACATGTGAAAATATGTTGGAATTAATCCGACAAGTACAAGAAAAAGTTTATGAAAAATATAATGTGAAATTAGAAAGAGAAGTAAAACTTATAGGTGAAGAATAAAATTAGGAGAGTTATATGGAAGTAGTTATAATAACAGGCATGAGTGGTGCGGGGAAAACATCCGTTTTGAATATTTGCCAAGATAATGATTATTATGGTATAGATAACATTCCGCCAAAATTAATTTCGGAATACTTCCAATTAATTGATAATGAAAATATGGAATATAATAAATTTGTTTTCGTTATTGATATAAGATCTGGACATTTTCTGAACGACTTTGAAGAAGAGGTTAATAAGTTAAGAACTCAAGGGCATGAAGTTAAAATAATCTATTTAGATGCAGATAATGATGAATTAATAAGAAGATATCAGGAAAAGAGAAGACCACATCCATATAAAAATTTAAGTTTAGGAAGTGCTATAAAAAAAGAACGAGAAGAAATGCTAAAAATCAGAGAGTTATCAGATTTTTATCTAAACACTACTGGTTTTAATAGTTCTTCGTTGAAAAATAAGTTATTAGAAATTTTAGAAGTTAAAGAAAAAGCTACAATTCATATAATAAGTTTTGGGTTTAAATATGGAATATTGAAAGAGGCTGATTTATTGTTTGATGTTCGATTTATAACAAATCCTTTTTATATTAAAAATTTAAAAGAAAAAAATGGTAAAGAAAAGGAAGTAAGAGATTTTGTTTTAGGTTTTGAAGCGTCTAAAGAATTTATAAATAAAATAGAAGATTTAGTAGATTTTTTGGTGCCTAATTTTCTTAACCAATCAAAAAGTAATTTGGTTATAGGGATAGGATGTACTGGAGGAAAACATAGATCGGTAGCTATCTCTGAAAAATTAAATGAAATATTAAAAGAAAAATATGATTCAAATGTTTATCATAGGGAAAAATATAAATGGTAAAGGGGGTGGTTTTATGAGAGAACATAGTGCTGGCGGTGTGGTAATAAACGATGGTAAAGTTTTAATATTAAAAAAATATTATGGAGACTGGGTACTACCTAAAGGTAAGATGGAAAATAACGAGACCACAGATATTACTGCTGTTAGAGAGGTTGAAGAAGAGACTGGAATAAAAGCTGAAATAATTCAAAAAATAGGTTACGCTAGATATCATTATTTAAATCAGGAAAATGAAGATGTATCAAAAAGAGTTGATTATTATCTTATGATGCAAACAGGAGGAAAATTAATTCCACAAAAAGAAGAAGGTTTTTCTTTCGCAGATTTTGTCGAGTATAAAACAGCTATTGATATATTAAGACACGATTCTGAAAAGAAAATGGTTATAAATGCAATAAAAATTTATAGGAAAATTAGAGGTAAATAATGTCTTTTTCAAATCAAATAAAAAAAGAATTATCTACGGTTAAAATTAATAATAAACTAGAAGCATTAATAGAATTATCTTCAATATTAAAATCTAACGCAAGCATTTCAATAAGAAATGCTTTTATTAATATTAACTTTTCAACAGAAAGTGAATATGTTGTAAAAAGAATTTATAAATTAATTGATTATATATATGGTTACGAAGCTGTGATAAGCAGGTTTGAAAATAATTCAATAATGAAAAAAGGTTTATTCAATATATCTGTAGAGAATGAAGAAATAGTAAATAAAATATTATCAGATGCAGGATTTGATTTTTATGGGAATTATACAACAAAAATAGATATTATATTTTCTAGAATAAAAAGTTTAGAAGAAAAAGGAGAGTCATCATATCTAAGGGGATTATTTATTGGATCTGGAAGCATGGTGAATCCATCTAAAAATTATCATTTAGAACTAATTTTAACTACAGAAGATGATGTTAAATTAACACGAAAAGTGTTAGAACATGTAAATATTCATGCTTTATATAAGGAAAGAAAAGAAAAATATATATTATATATAAAAGATTCAGAAATGATATCTAATTTCTTGAATATTATTAAAGCTAATAAAGCGTTATTATCATTAGAAAATATAAAAGTAGAAAAAGAAATAAGAAATGATATAAATCGAAGAATTAACTTTGATATGGCTAATATAAACAAAACTGTTAATACAGCGCAAAAACAATTAAAATATATTGAAATATTAGAAACTAAAAATCAAATACCAGAAAATTTGAAAGAACTTGTAAAATTAAGAAAAAAATATCCGGCGTATTCATTAAAACAACTTGCTGAAAAATTTGAACCACCAATATCAAAATCAACAGTATCGTATAAGATGAATTCCTTAAAAAAGCTTGTGAATAAGATAAATTCAAGTGATAATAAAAAAAATAAAAAAAAACTTGACAAGATAAAATAAACTTGTTAATATAATAAAGTTCACTGAAACAGTAACTAAGAAAGCAAAAG
>NZ_JBFNGB010000009.1:0-71690 GCF_046035835.1 Helcococcus bovis | reverse complement strand
TTTTTTTTATATTCAAAATAAAAATTTAAATGTTAATAAAATGTAATTAATTATATATTTTATTAAACACTTCATCTACAATTGTTCTATAAATTTCTTTTTTTGGTAAATTCTTAAATTTATCAATATGAATTATATCCTTAAAAATTATTTTTGGTCGTGTAAAAAATCCAATTTTACCAATTATTTCAACAGGTATTATATCTGCGTTTCCTCTTAGAGCAATCATTGCAATACCATTATTAAAATTTTCTCTTTTTATTTCTTGTTTAGTTTTTATTCTTGTTCCTTCTGGGAAAATTCCTAAAACATCTTCATTTTTCAATATTTCTATTGATTTTTTTACAGCATCAATATCATTATTTTTTCTGTCAACTGGAAAAGTACCTACAGTTTTTAAAAACCAACCTAAAGGTTTAAATTTAAATAATTCCTTCTTTGCAATAAATTTAATCTGTCTCTTAAATCCCATTATTAAAAAAAACGGATCAATTAAACTTTTATGATTAGCACATATTATAACTCTACCTGATGGTATATTTTCAGGCATATTTTCTATTTTATATAAAGTTAAAATTTTTAATACTGGTCTAACTATAACTTTTAAAACTTTATATAACATTATTTTTCTCCAAATATTTAATCATTAAATCAATTACTTCCTCTATACTTAAATTTGAACTATCTATTAAAATTGCATCTTCAGCTTTTACTAATGGTGTAATCTCCCTATGACTATCAAAATAATCACGTCTCTTAATATCTTCTAATATTTGTTCAAATGTTAAATCACTTGAAACTGCATCATCATTTAATCTTCTTCTTGCTCTTACTTCAGCATCAGCAGTTAAATAAAATTTAATTGAAGCATTTTTCAATACATGACTTCCAATATCTCTACCATCTAAGATAATATTATTTTGTTTAGCTATATTTCTTTGCATCTCAACTAAATTTTCTCTTATTTTCTTATAACTTGAAATTAAGGATACATTTTTAGTTACATCATCTGACCTAATTTCTTTAGTTATATCTTTACCATTTAAGAAAAAAATACCATTTTCGATAGTTAATTTTATTTTATCTATGTTTTTATTAATCATTTCTTCATCATTAATATCAATATTATTTGAAAGATAAAAATATGTACACGCCCTATACATAGCACCAGTATCTAAATAATGAAAATTAATTTTTTTTGCCAATAATTTTGATATACTGCTTTTCCCTGCACCAGCAGGTCCATCAATAGCAATTGATTTATACATAATTTCTCCTATAAATTTCTTAAATAATTTATTTCTTTAGTTGTTAAACTTCTATATTTACCTATTTCTAAATTTGATAATTTTACTTCCCCAATTGAAATTCGATTTAAATCCAAAACTTTATAGCCTAAAATAGCTAACATTCGTCTGATTTGTCTATTTTTACCTTCACTTATTTCTATTTGTATTGTTTTATCATCTAATATTTTAATTTTAGCAGGACTAGTTATATATCCTCCAATATCAATACCATTTTCTAAAATTTCTTTATGATTTTTAACAAAAAATTTATCAACTTTTACAATATATTTTTTAAAAACAATACTTCTTGGATGTATAACTTTGTTGTAAATATCACCATCATTAGTAATAATAATTAAGCCTCTACTATCCTTATCCAATCTCCCTATTGAAAATAATTTCGTTTTTATATCAATTAAATCAAAAATAATATGGTCATCAAATTTTTTAGAATTTGTTGATGCATAATCAACAGGTTTATTTAGTGCAAAATAGTACATTTCCTCAATAGGTTCAATAATTTTATTGTTATATTCAACTACATCTCCTTCATTAATTTGAAAAGATAAATCTGTAACTATATTTCCATTTACTTTAACTAATCCATCAATTATTAATTTTTCTGCATTTCTTCTTGAAGCAATACCAGATCTTGAAATATATTTATTAATTCTCATCATATTCATTTTCCAAAATAGTATTTACTTCGTCTAAATTTTCAATTTCAGGTAACTCACCAAGCGATGATAAATTAAATGATTTTAAAAACTCGACTGTAGTACCATATAAAACAGGTTTTCCAACAGCGTCAAGTCTTCCCACCTCTTCTATCAATCCTTTTGCCCTTAGTGTATCTATTGAGCTATAGCTTTTAACTCCTCTAATATTGTCAATTTCAACCCTTGTAACTGGTTGATTATACGCTATGATTGCTAAGACTTCCATAGTTGAATTAGTTATCTTTCTAGGAGAAGATTTAGTTAATTTTTTTAAATAAGAGTCATGCTCGATTCTTGTACTATATTGAAAATAATCATTGTAATTATTTAAGATTATTCCTCTTCTGTAATGTTCACATTCATCTTGAATTTCTTTTAATAAATCTCTTGTTGTTTTCTTATCTTGTTCAATAATTTTCATTATTTCATCAATATGAATCGGCTCTGCCCAAGCAAATAAAATTGCATCAATTATTGATTTTAATTCTCTTCTACTCATTATTCCTCTTTTTGTTTATCTTTGATTTCAACAGTTATTTCCATAGAAATATCATCTTGAATTATAATTAAATCGTTAGTTTTTGATAATTCTAAAATAGATAAGAAAATAATTATAGCTTCTGATTTTGATTCAACTTTTTTTAGCATATTTGAAATACTTAAAATTTTATCTTTTATTAATTGTAATTTTATATTTTCATTGTATTTTTCTAAAGAATATTCTTCAATATTTAATATACTATCTACCTTAAAATCATCTACTTGTAAAAAAAGATTAATAAGTTGATCTAATACATTTTTCAACTTATTAATGTCATAAATAATATTTTCAGTTTCGTTATTAAATCTAGAAAAATCATCTTGTAATTTATAATGCTTTCTCAATCCTTGATTTTCCAATTTTTCCAAAAAAGGAATTATGCTTTTTATTTTTTTATACTGAATAAGTCTTCTAACAAGTTCGTCTTGGGATATTAAATCTTCCTCTTCCTCTTCAGCTGTATCCTTTATCAAAGAACGTGTCTTTATATATAAAAGTTGTGTTGCGATTAATATAAAATCTGCCGTTTCATCAGCAGGAATATCAAGTTGTTTTAATGATTCGATATATTTATTTGTTATATCTGATATTTGTATTTCATATATATCATATTTTGATTTTTTAATTAAATCTAATAACAAATCAAAAGGACCATAAAATTCACCTGTTGAAACATTTATCATAATAACTCCATCATATCATTTGTAAAATATATATTGTTATAGTGTTAAAAAAATTTAATACTGGCTTTATTACAGGAATTATAATTTTATTTATAACTCCTAAATATAATAATACAATTAAAATAATATATGAGTATTTTTCATTTTTATATATAAAATACTCAAATGACTTAGGTAAAATACTTGCTAAAATTTTTGAACCGTCAAGTGGTGGAATTGGCAATAAATTAAAAATAGCAAAAACTACCGAATATACGGCAATATTATTGAATAAAATATATAAATAATAGTTAAACACTTGAAAATACAGTAAAGTATTATTTATTAAAATTGCAAAAAAACATGTCATTAAATTAACCATTATACCAGCAATTGAAACAGTAAATAGTCCTAATCTTTCATTTTTAAATTTATTTGAATTTATCGGAACTGGTTTCGCCCATCCAAATTTCAAAACAATTAAAAACAAGGTGCCCATTAAATCTAAATGTTTTAATGGATTAAAAGTAATTCTTCCTTCGTTTTTTGCTGTATCATCTCCATTCCATAAAGCAACTATTGCATGACCTAATTCGTGTGTGATAATTACAAATAATAAGGATATAGCTAAAATTATAAAATCTGAAAATTTATTATTCATTATAATCCAAACTCTCTTGCAGCATATAAAATACCTATAATAGATTTAGCATCTACAATTTCAAAATTTTCAACCATTTCAACAGCTTTCTTTAAAGGAACCTTAAATGGTTCTAAAAACTCTGTTTCATCTAAATCAAGCTTATCATAAACTAAATCTGTACCTAAAAAAATTGATATAATTTCATCTGTAAATCCAGGAGAAGCATATGCTTCAGCTATAAGTCTCATATTATTTGGTTTGTATCCAATTTCTTCTTGGGCTTCCCTTACTGCAGCATCTACAAGATTTTCATTAGCTTCAACAAGTCCTGCAGGTATTTCATATATTACTTTTTCTACAGGTTTTCTAAATTGTCTAATCAAATATATTTCTTGATTTTCATTAATAGCAACTATACCAACTCCTCTATCATGTTCAACAACTTCTCGTTTAGCATAACTTCTATTTTCTAATTCTACTGTATCAACTCTAACCTTTATAATTCTACCTTCATAAATTTTTTCAGATTTTATAGTTTCTTCTACATGTAAATTATCACTCATAAATTCTCCTTTAATAATTCTTTTGCAGCATCTATACTATTTTGTGTTATATCAATACCAGAAATTAGACGCGCTATTTCTTTTACCTTTCCATCATAATTTAACTTTTCAATACTTGTTATAGTAAAGTCGTTTTCAATATCTTTAGAAATTAAATAATGTGTATCTGATTTACTTGCTATCTGTGCTAAATGTGATATTACAATCAATTGACATACTTTCGATATTTTCTTCAATTTATTTCCAACTATATCAGCAGTTTTACCACTTATGCCAGTATCAATTTCATCAAATATTATTGTTGACAAATCTTCCTTATCAATTAACGCAGCTTTTAAGGCTAACATAAATCTAGATATTTCACCACCTGATGAAACACTGCTTAAACTCTTAAGTTCTTGCCCTTTATTAGTAGATATCATAAAATCAATGTCATCATGACCATTTTTACTAATTTTTTCTGATTTATTTAACTGTATTTTAAAATCAATATTTAACATATTCATTTCACTTAATTCATTTATTATTTTAAATTCTAATTCACTAATAATATGCTTTCTTTTAGAAGTTAATTCATTGGCTATTTTTTTATTTTCATTATTAATCTTAGAAATTTCATTTTCAAGTTCATTTCTTCGTTTTTCAATATTATTTAATATGTTAAATCTTGACTTTATACTTTCTAAAAATTCTAAAATTTCTTCTGGTGTCTTTCCATATTTTAATTTCAAAACGTGAAATGCAGAAAATATATCTTCAATAACTTGTATTCTTTCTTCGTCTATATCAAGAGTATATGAATAATTTTCAATATTTCTAGAAAAATCATATACTAACTCTTTAATATTAAGAATATCACTTGTTAAATCTTTAAGATCACTATCTAATCTCTCTAAATCTAATAATTTGTCATATAACATATTTATAATTTCTTTAACTGATAATGACTTATTACTTTGCGAGACAGCATCAATAATTGCATTTGTCCCATTTATAAGTTCAGTTTGATTTGTTAATTTCTTATATTCTTTATTTAATTTATCTTCATCATATTCATTAAAATTAAAAGATTCTATCTCATTAATCTGATATTTTAATAAATCCTTTTCTCTTTCCAACTCATCATCAGAAATTTCTAATTTGGAAATTTCATCATTTAATTTATTAAGTGTTTTTAGATTTTCTGACAAACTATTTTTAAGAATATCTGTCGTTTTATCAAATTTATCAATTAAAGAAATATAATTAGATTTATCTAAAACAACTAATTGTGAATGTTGTCCATGAATGTCAAATAGCAAATTTGCTATTTGACTCATGAACTTTACACTACATGCTCTATTATTTATTTTTGTAACAGAAGAATTTTGATCAAATATTCTTGTAAGAATGATATTTTCATCAACATCAATATTATTTTCTAACAAAAGATTATTTATACCATCATTACTTGTAAAAACAGCTTCAACAATTGTTTTTAAATCAAATTTTCCTATATAATCTTTGCTAAATCTTTCCCCTTTAATTAAAGATAAAGCCTTTAATAGTAAACTTTTCCCTGATCCTGTTTCTCCTGATAAGATATTTAACCCATTATCAAAATTAATATTAATTTGTTTTATAATCGCAAAATTTTTCACGTACAAATTTAATAACATAATTAGTTAATCATTTCCTTAATTTTTTCTACTATTTCTTCTGGATCATGTTCTTCATCAACTTCAACTATTATATTGTCATATCCAGCTAAAATTCCTGTAATTCCTTCAATTTTTCTATTTGTTAATGCTTGTCCAGCTACTGAAGCAGCATATGAAATTGTAGAAATAATAATTCTACCTCTATTAGCTTTTATACTTAAAATTGCTGACTTGAATATTTTATTATATCTTTCATTTAATGTGTCATGCATAGTATCTAAAACAGTGTATTTATAAATTCCACTTTCTGTTTGAACTTTAGTAATTCTAAGTTCTTTTATATCTCTTGAAATGGTTGCTTGTGTAGCAACAATTCCATTATCTTTTAATAACTTTGTTAACTCGTCTTGTGTTTCCACAACATTATCTTCAATCAAAGTTAAAATTATTCTTTGTCTATCATATTTACGCATTTTACCCCCTAATGCTTCCTATTAATTAATTTTTCAATTAAATTGACTAAAAAATCATTGTATTTATACTTAGATAAAATTTTTAATGCTTTTTTAGAATAATCTATCATATCATAATACGCCTTATCTTTTCCACTAAAACTTATATATGTCACTTTATTTATTTTTTCATCTTGCTCCATATCTAATAAGTCATCTTGAATTTGAAATGACATACCAATGTAAAATCCCAATAATTCTAACTCTTCAAGAGTATCATTATCAAGATTTGATATGTATCCTGGTATTTTTGTAGCTGCCATGATTAATTTACATGTCTTATTTTTGTACATTTCAATCAAATCATCTATATCATTTATTTTATCTTTTATATCTAATACTTGTCCATTTATCATCCCTAGATAACCGGCACATTCAGACAAATATTTAGCAGCATTTATATTATTTATAGAATTATTTTCAGATAAAATATTAAAAATATTTTCATACGCATAGTTTAATAATGAATCACCAGCCAATATTCCCATATCTTCACCAAATTTATAGTGAGTAGTCTCTCTTCCTCTCCTATAATTATCATTATCCATTGACGGTAAATCATCATGAATTAGTGAATAATTGTGAATCATTTCTAAAGATATCGCAAATCCTAAAACTTCATTATATTCTTTTTCAGAAAATAAATTATTTTTTAACATTTTAAATGTTTCGATCAATATAAGTGGTCTTATTCTTTTTCCACTTTCAATTGAATAATTAAGTATAAGCCCTAACTCATCATTTTCAAAATAATTTTTAATTTTATTTTCAAATTCTAATTTTTTTTCATCGTATAATTTAAACATTTTTTTCTCTTATATTTATTATTTTTTGTTTAGAGTCATTTAATATTTTTTCTAATTTAGAGAAAATTTCTGTACTTTCCTCATAAAGCTTAATAGATTCTTCTAAAGAAATCTCTTTATTATCCAATAAGATAGATATTTCTTCGTATCTCTTAAATAATTCTTCATAATTATTATTCATAAATCTTCTCCTCAACTTTAATTCTATAAGAAATATTATTATTGAAAATTATATATTCATTTCCAACCTTAATATTTTTAATATCAATATAGTTATGTTTTTTATCTCTAATGTAAATACTTTTACTGTTTAGAATTTTATTAAATAGATTATCTATTTTATTTTTTCTAGTATACAATTCTTTTTCAATATTATTTATCGTTTCATTAATTAAATAATTTATTTTATTTTTTTTGTTATTAAAATAATATTCTTTTTCAATAATATTATTTTTAGGATTATTTAATTCAATATTTGAATTCAATAACTTTAATGATTTATCATAATTATTTATAATATTATGAATTTTATGATCTATAAATTTATATATGTTTGTAATACTTTCTTTATATTTTATATTGTATTTAATAATATATTCTGCAGCTTTAGTAGGTGTAGATACATACTTGTCACCTACCAAATCTGCAATACTTAAATCAATATCATGTCCTATAGCAGTTATAATTGGAGTATTTAGCTTAAATATACTATCAGCTATTATTTCACTATTAAAAATAGATAAATCATCTTTTGATCCCCCACCTCTAGTAAGAACAATCAAATCAAGATTTAAATTATCCAAAATTTTCAATCCATCTACTATTTCAATTTCTGCTCTTTTTCCTTGAACTAAAGCATTATAATAAAAAACTTCACAATCATAATTATTATCATTTAACACCTTAAAAAAATCAAAATATGCTGCAGAATTTAGTCCAGTAATAAGACCAATTTTATATGGTATTTTGGGAATTAATTTTTTATTATCATCGTCAAAATAACCTTTTTTTAATAGTTTTTCTTTAAGTTTTTTTAAAAGTATACTATTTTCACCAATACCAAACTCATCAATTTCTTTTACGATGATTTGATATCTACTATCTCTGGTATATAAATTTAAGCTCCCTCTGATTTTAACTTTATCCCCTTCCTTAAAGTTAAAATCATTATCAAATTTAACACAAGAAATAGTATCATCATCCTCTTTTAATGAAAAATATGAATACATAGTAACTCTTAAATTTACTATTTCTCCTATTATTAATATATTGTTTAAAATAAAATCTTCTTTTATTATAGTTTTTAAATATTTACTTAACTGTTTAACTGTTATAGCATTTACTTTTTTCAAATTATATATCCTTTGCTACAGAAGAAAGTATCCCATTTATTAATTTATAAGAATCTGGATTAGCAAATTCTTTCGCACATTCAACAGCCTCATTAATTGAAACACTTGTTGGTACATGCTTTTGAATTACAAATTCATTTATAGAAACTCTTAAAATTGCCTTTTCAATAGGCAAGATATTATCAAATTTTCTATTTAATTGTAATTTTGATTTAATAATTTCATCAATTTCATCAATGTTATTTAATATTGATTTAAGAGATGAAACTATAAATTTCGATGCTTCTACTCCATTTTCATTAATATAAAAATTTAAATTATTCAAATCAATTTCATTAAATTCATTCTGAAAAATAATCTTTATAACCCATTTTCGTTCGTCGATTCTATTCATCTTAAACCCTTGATAAGTATTCACCTGTTCTGGTATCTATTTTTAATACTGTACCAATTTCGATAAATAGAGGAACGTTTAATGTATAACCTGTTTCAACTGTTGCAGGTTTTGTTGCTCCTTGAGCTGTATCTCCCTTAAATCCAGGCTCTGTATCTGTAACTTCTAATTCTACAAAGTTTGGTGCTTCTATAGAAAATGCTTTTCCGTTATAAAATTTAATTATTGCATTTGTATTTTCTTTTACAAATTGAGAAGCTTCTTCAAATATGTCAAAATCCATTGGAAGTTGTTCATATGTTTCTGGATCCATAAAGTAATATAGTGTACCATCATTGTATAGATATTGCATTTCCTTTGTTTCAATGATTACTTGATTAAACTTATCATTTGGATTTAATGTTACATCTTTTGAAGAACCATTCATAACGTTTCTTATTTTTGTTCTGATAAATGCTGGACCTTTACCTGGCTTAACATGTTGGAAATCTAGAACTTCATAAACACCATTATCATATTCTAGTGTCATTCCTTTTTTTATTTCATTTGCTCCTATCATATATTCCTCCATAAATTTATTACACTGTATTATATCATAAATATACTGAAAAATAAACAAAAGGTTAAAAAATCAAGCATATTTTTACATCTATAGACTTATTAATTAAAAAAAATCAAAAATATTACTATATAACTAATTTTTAAGATTTTTACACTTCTAATTTATTAAATAAAAAAACACTAAATAAACTTTTAACAACTCAAAATAGACTTGTAAAGTAATTTAGTGGTTAATTATTATATTTTATTTATCAAATCAAGCCAATTGGTACATTAGTTATTTATATGGTAACATTTTGATAGTAAGAAGTTGCCGTCTTTATGATTCAGCACCATGATTTTTTTGATTAATTTAATATCCCGCATAATTTAAATTAGCATATTTACTAGCTTTTTTAAATTTTAAAAAATTGACAAAAAAATTTTTTGTCTATTAACTAAATAGGCTATAGTGCTGTAATGATAAAGGATTTCTTTTATCCAAGTGTCTGTGTAGATTAACTAAATGGTGCTATAATGATAAAGAGTGCATTTTATGGCTTATTTCTAAAAACTAACAATAAAAAAGCAACTTATTTACAAATCTATTCAAGTTTTTATGATCCTAAACGTCGCTTACTGCTAAAAACTCTAAAAAAGAAAAATAAATTTCTAATGATTCTCATAAAAAGCTTATCGAATATTTCGCAATGAAAAGCTCTCGTTTACTCAAGACTCGTTTATCCATGTTCAAAATCAAAAATTTATTACGAAATAATATCTAAGCTTTTTGATGTATATGATTTTTCATTAAATTAGCTTTATTTCGGAGTTGAATATATAGGATCTGAAACAGAAAATATATAAATCTTGCTCGTAAAAATACATTACTAAAAAATTTCATCCCTATTTTTGAATGTGTTACGTATAAAATCTCTATTTTTAACATTTTCATCTGCTTTTATCAGCATATTTTACGGATGAAACGTTCAATTTCATTAATTTCATCTGCTTTTATCGAAGTAATTCACATTCCTACTTAAAATTTACGGACAAAAATGGCGAATAAAGGCTTTTTGTCTGCTATTTTCTTCAAATGATTCAAAATTTTACGGACAAAACATGGAAATTTTTGAAATCAGTCTGCTTTTAATTATAAAAAAAATGTAACAATATTAGTGTTAACATTTTATCACATTTCTGCCATAATTTTATAAACTAGGAATTACAAATTTATATCCAATAACAATATAATCATTCCAAAAAATCATATTGCTTATGCTTCCAGAGTTATCTAATATCAATTTCCTCTAATTTCTCTAATTTCAATTTATTCACCATCCCTTAAATATATTTTAATATTGCTACTAAATTTTTCATTTCTTTAGAAGCAATATAGCGATTCATAAACTTAAAATCTATATTCCCCAATTCATCCACCGGCATCATAAATTTTTGTCTTACCATACTATTACCATTAAAATTATACACATAACGATATTTTTCTTTCTGTTGCAATATCATTCTAATATCTAATTGTTCAGCTTCATCTTGTGTCTTTGACAGCATCTGATGCATGGCAGAAACAAGAAAACCATCAGTACCACAACAAGGGTCTATGTTCGTTTCAAAATGATACAATTTAATTCTTGACTTTTAGAAATGGCTATAATTCAACATTGCACACCCCTATCATTTAAGCGTTAAAAGGTATCTTAATAAGAAAAGAACCTGTGCCTTAAGCAGACACAGGTATATTTCCTTTCTATTTAATTAGTCGATTTACTATCTTTTGAATCTTATAATAGTCATATCCAGCATTCTTTAATTTCTTTTTTCTTTCCTCACCATTGCCCCACTTACCATTGATGACCTCTCTAGCTATTGTCTCATCGGGCTTTCTATTAACTATCTTTTTATTTAGGATTTCATTAACTTTATTTTGGACACTAACATAGTCATAACCTGCTTGAGTCAGTCTTCTTTTTCTTTCTTCACCATTTCCCCAACTTCCATTAATGACTTCTTTAGCTACTTGGTCGACAGATTTCTTGGTTGCAACTGGATATATTAGTTTTCCATTTTTATCAAACACAGAGTACCCCTTAAATCTATCTGCACAGGCTTTAGCATTGCTTAGATTTCTAAATGCACCTTTTTGACTTTTTACATCACTCCAGGATTTTCTAACTCTATATAAGTTATCAGTAGTAACCGTAGTATCCTCTACAGGATTTCTGTCCTTCTCTAATCTTTTATTAACCTCTTTTGCTATATAAGGGAATTTACTTCCAAGATATGGCCCTGGACAGTTGGTATTGGCATACCACTCGTGTTTTTGAAGTACTCCGTCTTTACCACCTGTATAAGTACAAGGATAAATGTCATTTCTCTTACAGATGTCATAGACCAAATCAATTAGTCTTTCTAGTACATAATCTGAAACAAGCCACTGTGGACCTCTGCTTGAGTTTCCTACCTCAATAGTCACAGCCCTGTTATCACACCAAGAAGAAGATGTAGTCCATGCTCTATTCTTTTCTTCTACACCTAAAACAATAACTCCATCAGAACCTAAGTTATAGTTAGCAGATGCCTCTCTTGATTTAGGCACAAATACATTTGCAAGATTTCTACCACTTATAACTCCAGCTGCATGATGAATTGCTATTTTTGTAATTTTCTGATTTCTTCTTCCACTGTGATTTGGTGAAAGAATGGTCAACGTTGCTAATTTACTATTACTCATATAATCCTCCTAAAAAAAGAGATAGCCTTTGCTACCTCTTATCTTCCTTTTTATTTACTTGTTCTAAAATATCTCTAAGCTTTTCAGGAACTGGTAGCCCTAAATGTGTAGCATTTTCAAGAATCGATATTCCTTCATTTGATAGATAAAAGAATATAACTGCCGTTCTTAAAACTGATCCTGACTTAATAATTGTGATATCTAAAATATTTGCTATACCAACCAATAAGAAGATCAGTATCTTCCTAAAAATCCCCTTAAAACCTAACTTACTAGATAACTTTTTATCTGCAATTGCACACATCACTCCCGTGATATAATCAATAACTACAAATAAAATAAGAGCTATGAGTAAACCGTCATGCTCTCCTAAAAAGTAACCTAGCCATCCACCTATAACAGCCATTGCCGTATTAAAAATTTTTATTAAATCTTTCATTTTACCTCCATCCATTTTCCGTTATCATATTTGTATTGTTTTATCTTTGTGCCATATCCAAAAGTTAAGGCACTGCCATAAGCTCCATCTGGATATTTGTGAATGATTGCTATCCCTCTAGTTGCTACTCGACAAACAGCAAAACTTAAACCTTCTTTAATATTTCTCCAATTTGCTTTGATTGCTTCTATATAATTATTTGACCCTACTGCTCTGTGGTCGGCATAAAACTCATCATAAATTAGCCCTACTTTCAAATCATTTATTAAATCATCCTTTATAAAAAGTCCTTCTTTATTAGCTCCAGGTACAATATTGATGCCTATGCTTTTCTTTCCTAATACTAATGGAGCTTGACCAGATGCAATTTGTCCTGTTACTTGTAAATCTGTAAACTTATCTCCAAAATACAAGGTGTAGTTAAGCGTATTTTCTATAGCTACATTTGTTGTATAAGAAATATTCCTACTATTATGTGTTGATGAAGAAGATAGACTTACCCTCCAATAAGCCTCGTTGATATTTCTTTCACTGGAATTATTTACATTTTTGAAATTAATTAATCCAGTAATTTTCCCACTTGTGCCTAAAGGATTAGGGCTTAAGCCTTGATACCTTTCTGCTACATGGTTTGATAAACTAGGTTTTACATAAGGTCTTGATACTATATTCCCAAGGGTTCTAGTCCCTGTAATTCCTCTTGAATCAGTAGCTTTAACTACAACACTTAAATTCCCAGACTGAGTCACAAGCGTCTTGGCCGTTCTCGAATTAAAAGTTGCCCCTTGAAATATAATTTGATAAGACTTAATACTTGCTCCATTTCTTCCACTTGCATTTAATTCAATATTCGCTGTATGGATGCTTTGTACGGCATAAGATGGACTTCCAAGTAAATGTTGGTTCTTGCCAGAGAGACTAAAAGAGCCAGAAATACTAGGGCTTTCCTCTTTTAATTTCAAGGATACTGTCCTTGTAACAGAAGAAATTTTACTTTGACCTTGGTATATATTTGCTCCAACTCTTATTTGTACAGTCTTAGAATCAGGATTGTTATTATGCATGTCATTTATCTTGTTATTTGAAAATGAGAAACTTGTTCCAGAGCCGTAATTGCCACTAATTGTTTCACCCCAAGTCCATGAGTTTTTCTTTGCATTGTAGTATTCATAGTATAAGGAGACTTTTGCTGTTGATGAGTATTTACTAAAAGTAACTGTCTTGTTTCCTACTGCATTAGACCATCCACTAGAAAGTGAGAAACTTGATTCATTAATTCCTCTAATAATCCTGTCAAGTGTAATGTCCCCACCTGCATAAATTTCAGAAACATTAACTCCACTCCAATACAAAACTTTTACATTAAACCAACCTTCAAGCTTTACTGTCGCATTACCATTACTATCATGCTTTATTGTATGATAGGCTGTATTCATTAACCTATGTCTTTCGGATGAATTTGAAGACGTATAATAATAGGTATTTCTAGTCCCGTTATTTATTCTCGTATTTCCCTCATAATTATAGGCATTCCAACTAATGGTTCCATTAACATTAAAATATGACCTTACTCGAATTGTTGTAGTATTATCCTTTACTGACTGCGATGAAATATCCCAATGAAGCTCTAATCTTGGTCCCCATTGGTTAACTCTTCTTGTACCATAAATTACACCACTTCTTGCCATTAAACTCCTCCTGTCCAGCTAAATATCGTAAACTCGCTCTTATATTTCTGTGCCGTATGGTTTCCAAATCCGATTGTCTCCTCAACATATAAACTCTTTGCATCAACTCTTCCATCCTTAAGAGTCATCGTTTTTACTCCATTTGAGTTCATATCAATTCCATTTGAACCTACTCTTAAACTGGAACTATCAGCAGACCCCCATTCTGTATAGGTGTTTCCTTCACTATCAAGTCCAGAACGTATAAGTGCTTTTATTTCTTTAGTCTCTTTTTCATTTTGACTTAAAGCATTATCTATTCGTTTAAACTCCTGGATAAAACTATCTGACTTTTGTTTAGCTTGAGTTGAGGTCAGAGAAACTATTTTTAATGCCCCGCCCATTGTTTCAATTTCTTTTTTCATCTCAACAATCGAAAATAATTGCTCATCGGTTTGTTCTGTAACTGATGTTATACTTGTTTTAATTTCATGAAGAGTCTCATCAATTTCAAAAGGATTAGGTATATATTCAGCTTCGGTATAAGAAATAGAACCGTCAGAAAAAATGGTCTTATACCTTCTCCACAGATATTTTCCTTCCTCATACATAGCAATTTCAGACCAATTAGAATCAGGCTTAGATTCATTGCTTGAATGAAGACTGTACTCAGCACCAAAGCTTTTAATTCCAATACCAGCCTTGCCATCTTTTCCTTTAGGTCCTTGTTCACCTTTCTCTCCTTGGGGGCCTCTTGGACCAGTATTACCTCTAGGACCAGTTTCTCCTTTCATTCCTTGAATACCTTTTTCTCCCTGTGGACCTCTTTGACCAGGATCGCCTTTAGGTCCTCTTTCTCCTTTAAATCTTTCAATTACCATAGGGTCAGTTAAGCTTGATTGAATTTCACTTGAGACAACTGATTTAATAGACTCTGCACTAATTGTTAGATTTTTCCCATCCCACACTAATGCATCTCCAATATTAAAAGTCCCATTTTCTAAATCAAAACTAACCTGACCGCCTTCAAGAATTCCTACTCTAATTAAAGATGCTGTAAAGCCTGCGCCAGTTCCAAAGGTAGACCAAATCCAACCACCTTTGCTATCTTTCTTATTTGCAATTCTAAAACCTAATGAGCTAAGCTCCATAGCCCAAGTAGAGTCTTTTTCACTTTTTTTATTAGTGATAACAACCCCTCTATCGACATCAAAAAAGGCATTAGATGTCCCAGATGAAAACTGGTCATTTAATGCCTCAACCACCTTATCGATATAGGTGAGTTTATTTATTTCTTTTGTTTGTATAAATGCTTTATCATATAGACTTTCTTTACTTGATAATGATGAGACTTCTTCTTTTATGCTTTTAGCATAATCTCCTAGTGTTTTTCTAATATTTCCTAAAACAAGTTTTCTAACTTCACTCTTATCTAGGCTTTCTTCCACTTCTAGAACTCTCGCCTTAAAGCTTTCATTTAAGTCATAATCTCGAATAGTTACTGTATCTCCAATAGATACTCCTTCAAAATCTAAACCAAACGATTTTAAATCAACAACATCCACTTCATAAGTGATACTTGGTTTTGATAAAAACTTAAGTTCTTCTTTTGTTTTTTGAAGAAGTACATACTTATCATCGATATCATCAAAAAATATAGCCCCAGACCTATGCCTATTATTTAGACCATACTTTATTCTAGCTTCATTATTTTCTATATAAGCCTTATTGTTATTGATGTCTTTAAAACTAATTCTTCTAGTGTAGGCTTTTACTCCTTCCTCATTTTCTAATTCTTCACTCTTGCCATATCCATAGAGTGCTGTGATAATATCATCTTCATTAATCGTTTGTTTTATAGCCTTTATATCTTTAGAAAAAGAAAACCTCTTACCTTTATCCTCTCCAATCCTGTCTTTATATATAACTTTTCTTTCAACAACTCTTTCTCCTGAAACTGTTATTTTTGTACTTATCTCACCACCAAAATCCTTTAACAGTTTACTTAAAGCCTCAAAGGCAGAGATTCTATAATAATTAGTCGTCCCAATGGTCGTTTTTGATACTTCACTTTTCCATCTTGTTACAGATAAGAGCCTATCTAATGCGTTTTTAGCTGATGAGTTTCTTGCTCTTAAGTCCTCTATGAAATCTCCTCTAATTTCAGTTAATGAGTTTTCTAAAAAGACTTGATAATAAACGCCTTTTTCATCATGAATACGATCAATTGATGAAACAATATATTCATGCCATAGACCTTCCTGATCCTTATATAAAAGTTTGAAATACTTTTCTAAAAAATTATCAAAAGTTTCAAAAGTGATAGAATCAAGACCATTAATTACTTCTTTTCTCTTAACATTAAAAGCATTTAGGTTGTTTGTTCTTTCTTCATTTCTATTTAATACTATAAATTTCATTATGCCCACCTTGCTCTGTATCGATAAATTGGGCTAGTAATCCCTTCTAACTTTATTGAGTTTTCTCCTTTACTTAGATAAAAGAAGTCACTGTCTAAAAATACATACCTCATAGCATTTTTATTATCTATGTAGACCGCTTCTAATCCAGTGTCTACTTCTATAGTTTTATTAATCATTCCTGAAGTGTTAATAGTAATCTTTTCTAAAGTCTTATTATTTGTAATCGTCACTAGCTCTTTTGAAATTTGCCCTCTTAACTTAAATGGAGCTTTAAGATTTCCAATATTATTTAATGACTTATATTCTTCTTTAGAATAAAAAACACCATCTGGGTTGATAAACTTTAATGTGATAAATCCAGTGTTTAGAAATTTTTGAAAATCAATCTCTCCATCAAGAATGGCCATTTCATATCTATCTTTATAATCTTTAAGTTCAAGCTTTTTAGGGCTTTCTACAAGAAGGGAACTTAAAAGAATGTCTTTTGTTTCGTTGATATTTTTATTAAATACTTCTTCTATAAGTCTTATATCAACTTCAACGGGTTTTGAATTTAGTTTTCTTTTTAGAAAATAAGCTCCTTCTTTCCCTGGCAAATCATAATAAGTATTAGAAACAGACACTAAGGGTCTTCTTATATCTTCTACTTTTACAAACTTTGATAAATCAGTATTGTTATAAATAAAATCAGCCATGTGATAGCCCCCTTTCATACCTTTTAATTTCTTTTAAAATCTCTCTACCAATTCTCTCAATATCTGCTTCTTCTCTTACCTCTAGCTTTTCAATATTAATAACAATTGCATCACTAGTATTATTTTTAGACTTTACTCTTTTGACAGCATCCTCTAAAAACTTATCTAATTTGTGAGTCGGAACAAGAGCCTCTGAGCCAGCCTCACCAACACCTATAACAGAAGGTCTATCAAATATTCCCCCTTCCTTGTACCAAGAGATTCCAAGAGATGGAATACTACCTTTAAGTAAATCACCAATTTTCCATCCCTTTGGCTTTATCCCAAAGTGTGGCATTGGAATTTTTGGCCATGAAAACTTAAATGAAAAGAATCCCTTAATTGCATCAACAATTCTTTTTACAGCATTTTTAGCTGTCTCGATTGGAGTTATAATTGCAGACTTTACTCCATTCCATATCGTTGTTACTGTATTTTTTATTCCATTAAAGACATTTGATATACTTGATGAAATTGAATTAACAATATTTGATATCGTTGATTTAATACCATTCCAGACATTGCTTGTTGTATTCTTAATCCCATTAAAAACATTAGTTATTAATGAACTGATGGTGTTAAACACATTTTGAATAGTTGTCTTTATTGTATTTACAACAGTGCTAATTACTGTTTTTATACTATTCCAGACATTTGTAACAACGGTCTTAATGGTATTTAAGATGCCTGTAATGACTTCTTTAATTACATTAAATCCTGTTTCAATAACTGTCTTTATGACATTTACAACTGTTGTAATTACAAATTTTATAGCTTCCCAAACATTTGTAATTACTGTTTTTATAGCTTCAATGACTGTTGTTATAATCGTTTTGTAAATTTCAAAGTAGGTTGAAACAATTGTCTTTATAACTTCAAAAACTGTTAGAAAAATATTTTTTATAGCTTCAAATGCTGAAGATAAAAACTCTCCAATGGAAGTGACAACTGTTACAAATATATTTTTAATAGCCTCCCAAATCACAATGGCATACTCTTTTATAGTCTCCCAATTTTGATACAGTAAAACCCCTACTGCGACAAGGGCTGCTATTACAGCCATCACAATGCCTACAGGTCCTGCTAAAGCACCTAAACCTACTCCTAAAACAGCTGATATACCTTTTAAGGCTGTAAAAATCCCTATTGCACTTGTAACTATAGGAAGTAAGGCAACAAATACACCAGCAAATATTCCAAGACCAGTAATAATATTTTGAAGAACTGGATTTAGATTGTTAAACCAATTAAATAAGCTCTCAAGAGCATCAACAAAAATTGTTAATGCACCCTGGGCTATATTTTGAAAACTTGTTCCTAGTGGTTCTAATAAATCTTTTAATCTCTCCAATGTTCCATGCCAGTTTTCTCCAACTGTCTTTTGGTTCATTAAGTCTGCTTTACCTGTTACATCGCCCATACTAGATTCAATTCCAAGTAGGGCAATAGATGCTTCTATACCTAAATCTTCAAACTGAGTTGATAAAAGAGTTAATGCAGCTTGCTGGTCTGATGGATCCATTTTCTTAATATCTTCTCCAATGGATGCCATGACATCTGTAATTGTAGCTTTACCTTCTTTCCAATCATTAAACACATTCTTGGTACTTTCAGAAAAAGAATCTAGGTTATTTTCAAAGGATCCATCAGCAAGTCTTATATGTAATTCTTTAATAGCATCTGCTGTCTTATCGGTATTAAAAGCACCATTTTCCATACCCGTGAGAAGAATATCCATAAATTCTTCAATTAATAAATTAGCATCTGCAAATAAAGGACTGTATTCTTTTATCGTATCTACAAAATCATCTGAATAATTTAGTCCTTTTTGATATCCACCTGCAAGATAATCAAAGGCTTCTTCAGAACTTAATCCAAATTCCCTAATTAGAACTTGTGCCGCTCTAACATTTTCATTAACTTCTGTTCCAGTTCTTTTGGATAGGGTTAATAGTTTATCTGTCACTTTAGATAGCTCTACATCATTTAACTCACTAAAAGCTTTTTTAACTAAAATGACTGCATCTGTTGCTTCAGAAGAAGACTCTACAATACCTCCTGCCATTACATCATCAACGACTTCACCTAAAGATAAAGCTTCTTCTCTAGTTAATGATAGATTGGTTTGAAGTTTTACACAATTATCATCTTGCTCGTTAGCATATTCCCTTGCTGCATTAGCAATATCCACAAACTTATCAACTACAGCTTGTGCCATATCAGCAAGCTCTGTTAATGCTCCTCCAGCAACCATTTGTTCTAGGGAATCAGATACACCATCTGCACTTTTCTCGGTTTGCTTTAAGCTATCAGAAAACTTCTTAGTTTCATCTGATAAGCCATTAAAAGAAGTATCCCCACCAATAGACTCTAGATATTTATTTAATTTTTCTACATCTGTCCCAGTATCTAGAAATTCATCACCAAGCTTTATGAGAGCTTTTTGCATCTCTTTAGATGAGCCTTCTCCCTTTTTAAACTGGCCTACTAATTTATCTCCAACAATATCAGATACATCATCAATGGTTTTTCCCTGAGATTCAAGAAGTCTTATTATATTATCTGTTGATTTTTCTAGATTTTCTTGTTCGTTCTTGGAATCTCTAAGTCTTCTTGTATAGATTTCTAAACTTTTTTCTGTGTCAATGATTTCTCTTTGAAAGGCTTCATATTCTTCAATAGAAAGTTTACCCTCATTAAATTGTCTTTTTACATCTCTTTCTGCATCTTTTAAGATATTTAACTTGTTCTTGGTTTCATCAAGTACAACTTGCAGGTTTCTTTGTTGCTGTTCTACAAGCTTAGTATTACCAGGGTTAAACCTTAGTGCTTTTTCAATATCTCTTAAAGAGTCAGAGGCCTTTTTGGCCTTCTTTTCCGAATCTTCTAATGCTTTTGAAAGTTTAGTGGTGTTGCCATCAATATGAATGGTGATTCATCTTATTCTTTTACTAGCCATCTAGACCTTCCTTCCTTAAAAATTATTAAAGTCCGCTTGAGTAGCATTTCTTACTAATTCTTTTTCATCCTCAAAATAAAAATTGTTATACTCAATGCAGTAATCTACAATTTGACCTGGATTCATTTCATCAAACATTTCAAGGGACAGTCCTCTTTTTACTGCCCCTATCATCATGGTTTCAATGTTTACTTCCTTATCGGCTTTTTTTTAGACTTACTTTCAATGGTTGAAACAAAAGCTCGAGTCAAAAGTTCTTCAAGCTCCACCATAATATCTTCAAGTAGAAACTCATCAAAACTATCAAGCCAGTCAAGTAAATCAGGAATTGTATTATCTGCTGTTTTAGCTAAAACCCATATGATATTAAAGATTACTTCAGTATTAATATTCTCAATATCTATCGTTTTACTTTTTTTCTTATCATCTGGAAACATCCCCATCATATCTTTAAGTGGATCATTTCCAGTTAGTTGTTTATACCTGATTAAAAAACCACCAGTACATTTAAATCTGGTGGGCTTTCCTGAAATTATAATTGTTTTTTCCATAGCTATACTCTCACCGCCTCAAATGGCTTTTTAAAGAAATCGTTATAAGCACTTTCTCCTTGGTCTACTCTAGCCTTAACTAACTTATCTGATATTCTTCCAACAGCAGTAAAATCAAAGGAATCTGTTTTTGGTTTTACAGAATCTCCTACAGTTTCTCCTTCAATGTTTGGTCTAGTAGCTGAGCATTTATATAGAATATGCCTTGCACCTTTTTCATCACCTTCAAATTGGAAACCTAAAGCAAATGGAGTATTCTTATCTTCTCCACTTTCTGTAATCACTCCTGATGAAGTATCTTTTTTCATACCTAAAATCTTTATTAAAAAGTCTTCAGGTATTAATGCAATCTCTAAAGAACCACTGTAGCCATTGTTAGATGTAGCAACATAATATGAAGTATTATCAGCATAAAATGGCTCACTGGATCCTTCTGGAGATAAACTTAAAGATACTGCACCTGGTATTTTTATAGCTTGTCCATAAGTTATTGAATCACTCGTTTCACTTGTAATTGGATAAACATGGACATTTGAAAGTCCGTATTTTACCTTATTCATAAACTCCTCCTAAATTGATATATAATAATTGTGTTTATATAACTCTTGGTCTTTTATATAAATAGTTTCATCATCTGTAAATATCTTGAAATTCTCTTCTAAGAAATTCTCAAGCTTTTCTTCAGTAGCTAAATCTTTAGTTTCTGTATAAAGCTCTATTCTTATATTTCTTTTCTTTGTGTAAATTTTTGAATCAGCAATAAAACTTTCTTTGCCTTCATCAACATAAACAATAAATGGAAGTGAAGGTGCTTTTTCAAAGTGGTCATAAGCAACATCAACTCCCATTTCCTTACTTAGCTTATTAAAAAATTCAATCATACTTTGCCCTCAAAATACTTGATGATATCTTCACTTGCCTTTTTCTCTGCTTTTTCAATATGAGGGTATGCTTTTGTTCTTGAACCATCCCTATTTACATGGCCATGTTCTAAAAGATGAGTAAGCTGATATTCTTTGTTATGAATAATTTTGGATTGAATTCCCAGCTTTTTATCTCCATTTGAAACCCTCCAGCTTTTCCTATACTTAGGCCTATAATCCTTAAATGACCCAGAAGACTTTAGATTTTTAACTGTTTCTTTAGATATCTCATCAATAATTTCATTGGTGGCTTTTATAACATCATCAGTGTAATCTTCAAATATGTCTTTAAGCTCTTTATGAAGCTCCTTCATTATTTTTCTCCGATTTATTTGTAGTAGCCTTCGTTGTTTTTCTAGTTTGAGTTTTCTCAAGTTCTTCTTTAGCTACACCTTTAAGAACAAACTCCTTTAGTCTTTCTAAACTAAACTCCTTATAGGATAATTCATCCCCTTCATTAAAATATCTTTTTTCTTGTATACCATAAAATCTTTTAGTTATTAATACCTTCATCTTTATTCCTTTCTATTTTTTTGCACTTAAGCTTTAATGCTTTCTTTTTAAAATTCATATAGTCTATGCCTAGAATGTCGTAATAATCTCCTTTAAAAACGACTCTATAGGATCTTGAATCAAGCAAACTAGCCTCTTTTGAGTAACGAATAGTAAAGTCGATATTATTCACATCCCAAACCGCTCCATTAGTTAATGCTTCATTAGGAGATTGTCCAGAGATAGTTGTATATAAAATAAGGAAATCAACCCATTTCTTAGACTGATTTCCCATTTCATCTTTTATGATTTCTAACTTTTCTATTTTTATTTTTTCATTTAAAAGGGATATTTTCATTAAAACTCCACCTTCCTGTGTCCAAATAAAAGTGCTCGTAAGGTAAGCGTTAAGTCTTTATGATTCGCATTTTCTCTGTTCTCATAAAAATATCCTAAGGCATAATAGACCGCTGTTTTTATTAATTCTTCATCTTCAAGATGGTCTTTTCTTAAAACATCTAGGCATATTCTTTTTGATGATTCAATTAAGGATGTGATTAAGTCATCATCATCGTTTGAATCAACTCTTAGATAATTTTTTGCCTCCTCTAAACTTATCATCACACCCTCCTATACTTAAACTGATTGAACTAACTTTTGAATTTTTATGGCATCCTTTAAGATGACTTTTCCATCAACTCTTTCTTTTGCTAAAAGTCCAATCATTCCATTTCCTGCATACAGTTCTTTTAATTCTTGGAACGAACGAGTACCTCTATCACCAATGTTGTAATAAGAGAAATCTCCAAAGGCTATTTTATCTACTGGTGCAAATTCAGAAGTATAAACTGGATAACCTAAAAGCCTATCTGGCTCACCTTCCTTATATGATGACTCCCAGATATAGTTTTCTGTCGTATCCTTAAACTTTCTAATTTGTGCAACTAATGAGTCATGCAAGATAAAAGAAGCATTTTTTCTATAAGCTCTTTCTAGTTTATAGACTAAATCAATTAAACTATTTGGTGTTAATGCAACCTCTCCATCAAGGAAAGTACCACCATCAGTTTCATTAAAGATTCCTGTTGGTTTATTTCTACCATCACCAACTAAGAACGCTTCTTCCTCAGCATTTCCAAGAGCCTTACCAAATTGATTAATAATATGGTCTTCAAGGTTAAATTGATTATCATATAAAAGTTCTTCAGTAATCTTAATTGCTACATGTAGCTTATGAGCATCAAGGTTTACTTGCTTAAATTTAGAATCTCCAAAGCTAATCTCTGCACCTTCTTCTATCCAAGCAGCTGATGGACTAGTTGCAGCAATATTAATCTTATGAAGACCACTTGTTTCAATAACAGTTGCAAGATTTCTCATAATATTTTCACTTTGAAGCTTAGTGATTAATCTGTCATCATATTCTTCTGGAACTAAATAGCCTCCATTTTCATCAACACCTTCTTGTAAGACATTATCAATGACTCTAAAATTTGACCTAAAAGCCTTTAAGAAAGAATCCTTATATGCTTTAGTCTGTCTTACATCTTTCTTTTCTTCTTCCATTGCTCTTGGATTATTGGTAATAGGTTCAGACACTGCCATACTTAATTTTTTATCCATTTCATCTTCCCTTCTTAGACGTTCAATTTCTACTGAATAGTTTTTGATTTTCTCTTCCATCTGTTCATAAGTAGTTAAGTCTTCTTTTGATAAAAGACCATCCTTATCTTTTTTTTCATCTACATAAGCCTTAGCTAAATCCCATGCCTTAGCTCTTTTTTCCATAAGTTCATTAATCTTATTCATTTCTTACCTCCAACTTTTTAGTAAATCTAATCTTTTATTTATTTCATTAGTGTTAATCTTATCTTCAGTTACACCCTCTTCTAAGGGCTTTATTTTGGCCTTTGTGGCAAGTTTATCCATTAATGAGTTCACTACCTTAACCCTTGAATACATAGAGCTTACTTCGGGTATTTCTAAATCTTTATTTTCTTCTCTATGTAAAATTCCATCACAGAAATTAAGATTGATAGCTGTGTGAACATTCATCCATGTCTCATCATCCATTAACTTTGATAGTTTTCTTCTATCAAGATTTGTTTTTATTTCATATGCATTAATGATTGACTCTTTTACTTCATCAAGCATAGAAACTGCCTTTTTAATGTCTTCTCTATTACCAAAAGCAATAGTCATCGGGTTATGAATCATAATCATAGAAACAGGGCTCATTAATACTTTAGTACCAGCCATAGCAATAACAGATGCAGCAGAAGCTGCGATACCATCTATCTTTACTGTTACATTTCCTTTATGGTCCATCAGCATGTTATAAATTTGAGCCGCGGCTACTACATCACCTCCTGGCGAATTTATCCAAACCGTAATATCACCTTTATGCTCCTTTAACTCCGATAAAAAAAGTCCTGGCGTGATGTCATCATCAAACCAAGACTCTTCAGCAATTGTTCCGTTTAGAAATAAGATATTTTCTGTTGTGTCATCTTTATTTTTTATCTTCTTCCAATTCCAAAACTTCTTCACTTTCTTCCTCCTTGTTATAAAATGCACCAGCTTTTTCTAGTGGTAGCATATTTCCATTTACCAAATACAAATCTCCTCCTTCTTCTTTAGGTATTAAATCTAGATTTTCAAGTCTTCTAATATCATTTGCACTCATCCAGCCGTTTTGCCTTCCTATAGAATAACCATTCATCCTTGATTGATAATCTCCACGAAGTAATCCATCAACATTAAACTTCACATAGTATTTATCTTTTTCATCATCTTTAAGAAGTGTTTTTACTATAGTTTGTTCCCACCTTGAAACCCATGGATCAAGAGTGTATTTAACAAACTCTAGCGATTGTTGTTCTATATTAGAAAAGCTAGACTTTTCAAGATCACCTACCATATGAGGAGGTATCTTAAAAATTCTAGCTATTTCTGTAATTTGAAATTTTCTTGTTTCTAAAAACTGGGCTTCATTTGGAGATATTGATATTGGTGTATATTTCATACCTTCTTCAAGTATCGCAACCTTATGAGAGTTGTTTCCTGAAAAGCCTCTAGACCAAGATTCTCTCATTGCCTCTGGATTTTTTATCGTACCAGGATGTTCAAGTATTCCACTTGGTGTTGCTCCATTTGAGAAAAACTTTGCTCCATATTCTTCAGCAGATATACTCATTCCTATCGCATTTTTTGCCATAGCAATTGGAGAATATCCAACCAATCCATCAAATCCTAATCCTGGAATGTGTAAGACATCTTTATTTGAAAGCTTTATATTCTTAATTGTCATACGGTATTCATAAAATATTTCTCCATCATCATCCCTATCAACTTTAATCCTATCTGGCATTAAAGGATATAATCCTAAAACATCACCTCTTCCATTTCTTATTATTTGGGCATAAGCATTACCCCATAATAAAAGATGAGTCATTAAGGTTTCACGAAAGATAAAACTTGTCATTTCACTATTTGGCTCATCATGAAGTATTTTATATAAAGGATGCTTTATTGCTTTTGTTGAACCTAGATTTGTATATTCATATACATGTAGTGGAAGAGAAGCTATTGTTTCAGATAAAATTCTTACACAAGCATATACTGCAGACATGGTCATTGCAGTTTGTTCAGTTACTCTTTTACCACTAGATGAGGTTCCTACATAAAAGTTATATCGATTGTCTGAAATCTTATTTACTGGTTTATCTCTTGATTTTCCACTAAATATTTTTTTTATTATATTCATTCTTTCTCCTTAAAAAAAGGTATTAAAATAGCACCTACTTTTTGTAGGTGCTTAATATTAAGTAAAATTTATATTAATGTAATCTTTTTTATTTCAATTCTATGAAATATGACTATCTAAGACCAAATATATAATTATCATCATTTATAATTAAGTGCTTTATTTTATTAATATATTTTGGACTTACTAATACCTGCCCTTCATGTGCTATAACAAATGAAACTATCTCGCCTTTCTTATCATAAAATGCTATATCTGAGATCCCCCATGAGGTTTCTTTAAGCTTACAAGCAATTAGATTATTTGGCATTTCTTTTTTTTCAATAATAAAGAAATTTTCAAAGTTCAATAGTATATTCTTAAATTCATCATCTGCATAAAACTTATACAATTGATTTCTTCTTCCACTTGAAACTGTGCCTTTCCAAGATCTAACACTTTTTGAAATTATGTTATTATTATCAAAATAATTCATTACATTTTTTATATTATTGTCATCATTCTCTAAAACTACATATTCTATATACTGTGTATTTGCATATACATAATTTATATATTCAACATAATCAAAATGATCTTTCAATTCTATCTTAATCATATTTTATCTCCTTATTTTAGGTAATCCATAGAATGAATGCTCCCCTCTTCTTTTCAAAGTATGATAATGAGAGAAAAATACGCCTTTTCTACCCGATGAATAATGATTCTCAGAATGTGTAACCCCTAAACCTGTTTCTTTAACAATTCCTTTGGCATGAACTGCCAATATAGTATATGTGCTTAATCCAGATTTTATTCTTCTAACCGCTGTATCCCTTTTAATTGATATTGGAGAAATTAATACATTATTTCCTTTTATTATAGCAGGGTAATAAAGCCCTTTTATTATTCTTTGACTAATTTTATCTATTGCGTAATAGGTAACTCCCGCAACAACTACAACTGTTGCAGCCTTTGCTAACGCAGCAGCTAAAGCCGTTAGAATGGCTTTTCCCGCAAAGCCCCCTAAAGTAATGGATATTTGTCCTTCGTAGCTTTCGTCTAAAAGTTCATCCATTGAATCGATTTTATCAGATACCATTGTTTTTTTATCATAGATTGTCATATCAAGATTATCAGTAGCCAAACTTTTTATTTTAATACTATAATCTTCAGTATTTGTCCTATTATTAGTTGAAATAAACTCGCCATCACCACTATTTTTATCTATAGATAAACTGTATGCATCTCCTTCTAAAACAGTTTCAACCTTTAAATCCAGATCTTTCGTTAAACTAATGTTATATTCTACACCATCGATGTAAATTGTTTCAAGATTATAATCCTCAACAGCTATTACTTCAGAATTACTAACAAATGATATATTTAGTATAATAGCAAGTGCTAAAGATATAGTTATTATTTTCTTTAAAAAATTATTTTTCATTTCTTATCTCCTTTGCTTTAAGTATTGCTTCAGTTAATGACAAATAGGAATTACCTAGATAAATTTTCCCATTTAAAAAAATTCTAGATGTTCTGTATATTGAATCTATATGCTTAGATTTAACTACCGATTTTGTTCCTACTCCTACAACATTGGTATATTGAGCTGGATAATCAAAGGTTGATTTTTTATTATTATAACTTGCATATATAATCCCTCCTCCTTCAACAAATTCATTAATATAAGACTCTAGTTCATTAGAAAATCTTGTAGAAGACAAACTAATATTTACTACTCTTATTCCTTTTTCTTTCATCCAAGACAAACCCTTTTTAATTGAATTATCGTTAATTTTACCGTCTATACTTGCATCATAATAATATATTTTTGCGTTAGGACTAAAATTCAAAGCAAAATTTACCATCTCATTGCCATGACTTTCATCCTCGTTCTTATCTTTTCTATTTATTTCAAAAACTTTATTACGATTCAATGAAGAAATAGAGGAATCAATTATACCTATTTCAATTTTATTATCAATTGTATTCAAGAAAAGAAAAGAGTATGACACAAATAAAAATATAATTAAAAGTATTAGAAACAAAAATAATATCAATTTACCTGTTTTTTTATTCATTATGTTCCTCGAAAAAAATATATAATAAATATTATAACATTTAATGTATGCTAATTCAACTTAAATATATTTAAACAATTCATTAATTTTACATAAACAATAACCCTCTATTATCATACACACTTTCTTCATTTACATTTCCATTTCTAATTGCTCTATCTAAAGCCATTATAGTTGCAATCACTCCATCTATTTTTTCAGTGGACTTTTCTTTGTCAGCTTTAATATTTCCTGCTGGATCTGTTCTAATAAATATATTATCGACCATCCATCTTAATACTGGATGTCCTCCATGAGAAATTTTTCTCTCAAGTGTTAGTTTCATTAACTCTTTTGTTGGCGGAGACATATCTTTAAATCCTTGTCCAAATGGAACTACAGTAAAACCCATACCTTCTAAGTTTTGAACCATCTGAACTGCTCCCCATCTATCAAAGGCTATTTCTTTAATATTATATTTATCACCTAAATCTTCTATAAACTTTTCAATAAAACCATAATGAACTACATTTCCTTCTGTTGTTTGAATAAATCCTTGTCTTTCCCACAAGTCATAATTTACATGATCTCGTTTAACTCTTAAATCTAGATTATCTTCTGGTAACCAAAAATATGGAAGAACTTGAAATTTATCTTCTTCATCTAATGGTGGAAAAACTAATACAAAGGCAGTTATATCTGTAGTTGATGAAAGGTCAAGTCCTCCATAACAAACTCTGCCTTTTAATTTCTCTTCATCAACATTAAAATTACATAAATCCCATTTATCCATAGGCATCCATCTTATTGATTGTTTTACCCACTGATTTAGTCTTAATTGTCTAAATGAGTTTTCTTCAGTAGGATTTTGTTTAGCAGATTCACATGCTTGTTTTACTTTTTCTATTGGAACAGTAATACCAAGAGATGGATTAGCTTTTTTCCATACTTTCTCATCTGTCCAATCATCATCTCTATCTGCTCCATAAATTACTGGATAAAAAGTTGGATCAGTTTTTCTTCCTTCAATTATATCTACAGCCTTTTGGTGGGTCTCATAACAAATTGATTTAGTATCAGTTCCTGCAGTAGTAATTAAAAAGTATAAAGGCTGTGTCCTTGCATCCCCTGATCCTTTTGTCATTACATCAAAAAGTTTTCTATTAGGTTGAGTATGAAGTTCATCAAAAACTACACAATGTATATTAAAGCCATGCTTTGAATATGCTTCTGCAGACAAGACCTGATAAAAAGAGTTAGTAGGCTTATAAATTATCCTTTTTTGTGATGCTAAAATTTTTACTCTTTTAGAAAGAGCTGGACTCATTCTAACCATATCTGCAGCCACATCAAATACAATGGTAGCTTGTTGTCTATCGGCTGCACATCCATAAACTTCAGCTCTTTCTTCTCCATCACCACAAGTAAGTAAGAGTGCTACAGCTGCTGCAAGTTCTGATTTACCTTGTTTTTTAGGAATTTCAATATATGCCGTATTAAATTGTCTATATCCAGTTTCTTTTATAATCCCAAATAAATCTCTTACTATTTCTTCTTGCCAATCAATTAACTTAAATGACTTACCTGCCCATCTTCCTTTTGTGTGTTTTAAACATTCTATAAAGGTAACGGCATAATCTGCTCTATCCTTATCGTAATAAGATGAATCCAGCATAAATTTACTTGGCACATATTTCTTTTTCATTTTTCTCCTTTCCTTAAAAATAAGCATAAAAAATAGCCACATGATTGTGACTTCTACTATGACAAATAGAGCCTAAACTCTATTTAGAATTCTATTCTTATCTTTGTCTTGCTATGTTTAATTCTTTGTATGCTTTCTTAAGTTCTCTATCTAACGTTTCTGATTCTGCAAAAAGTTGGAATTCTTCATTTGTTAAATTTCCTTTTGATACTTCCCAAAGTTCTTCATGAACTTGGTCTGCACATTTCTTTGCTATTCCTGCAATTTCTAAAAAGTTTATTGCTAATCCAATTTTGTCTTCTTTTGATTTTTTTATTGAGTTTTCTGCGTATCTTTTACACGCTTTAACTTCTATTTCTAGTCTTTCTAATAATTCTTTTTTCATCTTTTCTCTCCTTTTCTTTTGTTATGTGTATATTGCCATAATAAAAAATCTATAGCAACTATAACCTTGATATCATCACGGTTATAAAGGAGATGTGTCTTTTAATACACACTTTTTTTAAAGGTTATCTATAAAATCATCAAACCATTTTGCTCCAATCTCAAGTCTTATCATTGGTAGTCTTCCTAGTTTATTATATTTTAAGCTTACAATCCTTAAATCATCCTGAAAATCTGTTCCGTATATTTCGTTTATAGTTTCTCCCATTGTAATGTAAATAGTATCATCTTCTAGGTATTCTTTTAAATATTCTTGAAATGCTAAATCTCCATCTTTTCCTTCGCAAAGTCCAAGCATTGTTATTGCTGAGGAGTCTATTAATTCTTGTATTTCATCTTTTGTTTTTACATATTTGTATGTCACGTTCTTCTCCTTATTTTGAAAATGCTATGAATTCATCGTATGTTATTAAGCCGTCATTGTAGTCTTGGTAAAAAGGGTTATCTTTGTATTTTTCAAGTTCCTCTTCTTTTCTTTTTTTGTACATTTGCATGTATTCTTTCCAGTTGATCTTGCCTTCTTCATAAAGTACTCTTTCAGGTTCTCTTTCGTAAAGTGCTTCTCTTTTTTCTTTTAATTTTCTTGCTGATTCTAAAAATGTTTGTCTTTTTAATTCTTTGTTTGTCATTTTAATGTTCTCCTTCTCTTCTTTTGTTATACACATATTCCCGTATAACGAAGAATTAGTCAAGTAAACACAGCATAAAAACCGCTATTTTTAGAGCTTTTTAGGCTATTATTTCAACTTTATCTACATTAAAAATAACATTTAATGTAGATCCATTATCCCAATTTACAAGAATTGAACCTAAATCATCTATACCTACAACTGTTCCATAACTTCCTATAGGTGGAGCTCCTATATCATCCATTTTAATTAGCTTTATACGAGTTCCTATAGGATATTTTATCTTTAATTTATTTATTATATTATTTGAAATCATCTAATCACCTCAACTACATATATTGCTCAAGATAAAATTTATATCAAGTATTTTTTACAAGTCTATTAAAAATGTATATTGCACATGGAAGAGCTATGCCATTGCCCCACATTTTGTATTCTGCTGAATCTGTTTGAGGATTTTTTAGCCATTTTAATATCCATTTATCTGATTTCTTATTTTTCAATCCTTTAATTTCAGCATCCTTATCAAAAACTTTTCTCCAAAATTTAAGATCTATATCTGATGGATTATCTAATTTTAAATCTTCACACCAATAATCAGGAAAACCTTGTAATCTTCCACATTCTTTTGGTGTAAGTCTTCTAACAAATCTATGATTAACAAGTGGTGGATCTTTATAGTCACTTGCAACTAAGGCCGATGATATATTTTTATCTGCATTTGTAAAATGAGAATTTTTACTAATAGAATAAACATCTTCAACTATTGCCACACCACCTTGATTTCTTGTAGGTATGTTTCCAGATGTATCTATTGTTCTTGAAACATCACATTTATAAATATTATGCCTTTCATTTTTTGTATTTTTAGAAGTTTGTCTAATATCATATACAACAAAAGGTTGATTGTTTCCTCCTTGACCTAAATTTGATGCAAGTGTTGGACTTTTTTCTAAAGGACCTTTATATCTAGAATCTTGACTATGATTTTCAAATACTAAAGGTGGATTTCCTGCTTTTGCTCTTAAAGTTCCAGATATTTCTTCAGATATATCCATCCTTTCTCCACCTTGGTCATTTAAACAGATTGTTTTATCAATGCATCTTTTAGTTGCTTTGGGATTTCCTTTCCCTTTCTCTTTGCTCTTTGAAGTATTCCCTGACAAGCTTTTTTGCTCAAATAGTATTTCTCTGGCACTTTTTCCATCAAGATCTGCGACAAGAAAGATTCTTCTTCTTCGTTGGGCCACTCCGAAATATTTAGCATCAAGGACTCTCCAAGCAAGGGAAAAATTATCTCCCAGGATTTCTCCTGCACTTTCCCATTTCGATGGTCGAGAAAGTTTAACTGTGGTATCTTTAATTCTTGTAATTTCTTCAAGGACGCATCTAAAGTCTTCACCTTTGTTTGATGAAAAGGCTCCTGGCACATTTTCCCACAGTAGGTATCTTGGATACTTACCATTAGTTTTACACCTCATTTCTTTTATAACTCTTATGGCCTCATAAAAAAGGTTAGATTTTTTTCCTTCAAGTCCTGCCCTTTTACCAGCGATTGATAAATCCTGACAAGGACTGCCAAAGGAAATAATATCTACAGGCTCTATTTTAGATCCATCAATTTCTTTTATATCTCCTAAATGTTTAACTTGAGGTAAGTTTTTTTGTGTAACCCTTATTGGAAATGGTTCAACTTCAGATGCCCATATAGGTTTTATTCCACAAAAAATAGCAGCTAATTCAAATCCACCAGAACCTGAAAATAAACTGCCAAGAGTTAAATTCTTATTCATCTTTTACTACCTCGAAGTAACTATATTCTTTACCATCTCTTAATAACTTTACATCCTTATCACTTCCTACAAGTTCTATAAATCTATTTACAATAACATCTACAAACTTTTCATCAAGTTCTATCATTCTACAAATTCTATTTGTCTTTTCACAGGCAATAAGGGTACTTCCACTTCCACCAAAGGGATCAAGAACAACTGAGTTAATCATTGATGAATTCTTTATTGGATAAGAGATTAAAGGTATAGGTTTCATTGTAGGATGTTCACCGTTTTTCCTTGGTTTATCAAATTCCCATATAGTTGATTCTTTTCTTCCTGTGTACCATTGATGTTTTCCCTTTCTCTTCCAACCATAAAGGATAGGTTCGTGTTGCCATTGATATGGACTACGCCCTAAAACCAGTGATTGTTTTTTCCAAATGCAAGTTCCAGATAAATAAAAGCCTGATTCTTGAAACGCCTTTCTAAAATTAAGACCTTCTGTATCAGCGTGGAATACATAAATCGAACCATCATCAGCAAGATATTTTTCCATATTTAAAAAGGAGCTTAGTAAAAATTCATAAAATTTACCTTGCTCCATATTATCATTTTTAATTTTTCCGGCAGATCCCTCATAATTTACATTGTATGGAGGATCTGTTATTACAAGATTTGCTTTTGTATCTTCCATTAATTTCTCGTAAGTTAACTCATCTGTAGAATCTCCACATATAAGTTTGTGTCTACCTAAAATCCAAATATCTCCAGTTTTTGAAAACGTAGATTTTTCTAATTCCTCATCTACATTAAAATCATCATCTTCTAAACCACTGTCTAAATCAAATAGTTGACTTAATTCTTCTTCTGAAAAACCTGTAAGTTCTACATTAAAACCAAATTCCTCTAATGACTCAATTTCGATTCTTAAAAGCTCTTCATCCCATCCAGCATCTAAAGCCATCCTATTATCAGCTAAAATATATGCTTTCTTCTGAGCTTCATTTAGATGGTCAACAAATACACAAGGAATTTCTTTTATTCCTTCTTCCTTAGCAGCCATTATTCTTCCATGTCCTGCTATAACTCCATAGTCTTTATCTATTATGATGGGGTTAATAAAACCAAATTCACGTATAGATGAACGTAGCTTATTAATTTGTTCTGATGAGTGAGTTCTTGCATTATTTACATAAGGAACTAACTTATTTATATCTACTAACTTCATTTCTTTAGTTGTAATCATATAAGTCCCCACTTTGCAAATGCCTCAAAGCCACCTATATCTTGAATATAATTTCTTGCAATTTCTACTATTTCAAAATACGGTCTTCCATCAATCTCTTCATCTCCTATAGCACATGAGAATTTAATTTCTTTATTTTCTTTTTGTGCTTTTAAGTGGGCATAAATATTTACAGAAACATCTGCCTTAGATAAGTCTTTTCCATGAAGACCTCCTCCAGTTACAGCTCTTCCCATATCTGATCCAAGTTTTCTATTAGTAGCGCCTGTATCAACATTAGTTCCACCAGTCCACTCTCCAAGTGGATTTATTATTGCTTCTGGATAAAATGGCTCTAGTACCTTATTTGATACATTAGATTGACAGATAATAAGTTTATCCCCATCAAGAATATATTTTCCATCAAAGGGATGATATGAATATATTTCTCTAGCTATTAAAGAAAGCCTCTCTTCTTCAAAAGAAGTAGGCACTCCTTTGAATATTCCGTTATCTCCACATCTAATTTTGTCCTTTTGATTTTTAGATAAGTGCTTATCTTGGTCCACTATTTTTATATTAGCTTCAACATTTCCGGCTATTCTTTTAATAGCCTTCTCAATTTCTTTTTTATCTAATTTAGAATCTGTCTCAATAATCACATGGCAATTACCATGACCTAATAAAACTTCAACAGCAATTTTAGGATTTTTATTTTCTTTATATGCTAAATCAACAATTGCTCCATCTATACAATCAGCCTGTTTATCTGGATGCTTTGGATTTACTTTTTCAAACATGTTTTACCTCCATAAAAAAACTGACTACTCAAAACTTTGGTAGTCAGTCTTATTTCTAAATTTTATTTTTATTGGTCAATCTCCCAATCCAATTAAATGATCGTTATTTTCTATGGCATATTGATAAAGATTTATTAGCTTATCAACATACTTCTTAATCTTAGACCTAGATACATTGAATTTATTGATGCTTTTGTTTTCAAAGTCTTTGTTGTTTACTATATAGTTCATTATTGATTCTGCGAACTCTTTAATATAAATGACATCAGAGTGAGCCACTTTCGATGTTCCATATGGTTCTAATTTATAATAAAATTCATAATACTTGAAGCTATCTTTATACTCAGAAAAGAAATCTTGTAACCCATCACTTTCAATAATGAAGGCTGCTTTATCTTTCTTGTGTACACTTTTCTCGTAAGCTTCTTGAATATTTTTTGCTGATACTATGACTAGAGACATATTTTTCCTCTTTATATAATTATTTATTTTAATTATATAACCTAATTTTTTGTTTATCTAGTGTTGGTCGTCACTTTCTACTTCTCAATAATTTCTCCATCATATCATTACCAAAGTCCTCGTACGTTTCTGTACAGTTTTCTTTTACAATGTCGTAAATCTCATACCACAGGAGATTTGCTGTTTTTTGAAATTGTGAGGACATCTGGACAAAAGGTGATGAAATAACTCCGCCTGTTGTTGGATGCTTTCCTAAAAGTCCAAATTGACTAATAGCTTCCTCACATTGAATGTAACGAGCAAAAGCTTGTGAGTATGATTCTAAAAGTCTAGGATTTACTAGCTTTTCACAATTTCTTTCTTTTAACCAAATCCAAGTCTCCCTATAAATATCATCTGCGCCTAAAGGAATCCCATTTTTTTGTTTAGCTGATAAATAGTCACTGGGAACTGGCATATCAAAACCAGTAAGATGTGCTCCTTCTGGTAAATCTACTGCTTCTAACTCTTCTGGTTCAAATTCCTCAATCTCGTTATAAATAATTTTTACGTCTTTTCCTTTTTGTATTTTTTCAATGGCAGGTGTTGGTTTTCCTCCCGCTCTTACTCTTCTTCCGCCTCGATATGTTCCATCTCGTGCTATTTTTATCACCTCCTTTTTATGTGATTTCTTTAATACCCCCTTTGAACCTGTCTTTTTGTGCGTGCTTGGCCCCCACCGTTCCCTTGACCTAGAGCTTTAGAGATTTGACACCCCCCTAGGCCTATCCAAATCTATCTCCATCAAGAACACTAATTCTTGAGTGGCATGATTTACATAAAGCCATGAGATTTGAAAAGCTATGTGTACCACCACGTGACAAAGGAAGGATATGATGGACTTCATTGGCTTTCGTGTATTTATTATTCTTTTTACACTCTTCACACAAAGGGTTAGCATTAAGATAAATTTTTCTTATCTTTCTCCACTAACTTCCATAACGTTTCTTAGTTCTTGGGTCTCGTTGGTATTTTTCATAATTTCTGTTGTACTCTTTTTCATGTTTCTTACAAAAACGTCCATCAACTAACTCAGGGCAACCTGGATAAGAGCATGGGCTTTTAGGTTTTCTAGGCATGACTTCTCCATAAAAAAAGCCCCAAGGATTTATCCTCAAGGCCTATACTTTTTCTATTCTAATTATACTAAATTTGCTAACTCTCATTCTATCACCTTTACTCTCATCTTTATGCTATTATAAAGATATAACATATTAATTATTAAAGGAGATCGAATGAAAATTTTAAAAAGTACTTTAAAATCAATCTTATCACTCATTCTAAATCATCCTATACTTATAATTTTTTCAGTTTTTTTCTTAATTTTAATTAGTTCATTTATTAATTGGAAATATGGAAGAACTTACTATGAGCTTAAACCAACTTCACCTGAAGGTATAAAAGTTGTTTCTATTACAAAAGAGATATTCTATCCAAATTTTGAAAGTGAGTTATTTTTAAAATATCCTGATAAAAAAGAACTTGTTAAAACTAATATCAAATTAGGTGGAAAATATAAAGGTATAGTCGAAGATGATTCAGGATATACATTAACATGGAACAATAATAAAACTGCTACATTAACTTGGGATAATATAATGTTTGGTGGTATATTAGAGGAGATAATAAGATATTGACAGCTTATTATCTCCTATTTTTTCTATATTGATTTATTTAAATATCTCGCAAATATATCCACACATATTTCTTTTATTTCTTCTGGACTATCAGTAAAATTATTTTCAAGACGTGAAAGTAAATCTAGTATAAAACCTCTAGTTATGTCTTTTACTTTTTCCCTAATCTGTACTATATTATTTTCAACCCCTATATCTTCTAATATATAAATAAAAGGATTAGATGTTGAAGTAAAAGTTTTATTTAGCGAAGATACTAAATCTTTTTCTAAATTATTAGCAAGATTGATTGCAAACCCATCTGAACACAAATCAATAAAACTACATGGATTATATTTTGTATTTGGTTCTGGTTTTAGATCAGTTCTAGGATATGAACCACCTATATATGCTCTAGCGATTTTTCTCAAATTCCCGCTAGGATTGTTATTATAATAATCTCTTACATAACTATATGCAGATACTAAATCACCAGCCCATCCATTCCACGATGATGGATTTAATGTAAAATTTTTATAAGTTAATGTAGTTACTGCTAGATGTGGTAAATCTATTGGGTATTTATAACCATCCCATATTTTTTTATCCCCATTAATGTAAGGAGATAGTTTATTCATTAAATTCTTTTTTGTAATTTTCATATATAAATCAAAACCCGTGTCATATGCAATAGATGTTACTAATGAAAAACCTATTCCTTTTATGAATCCAGATTCTAAAAAATAAGGTTTAGCAATATACTGCAGAGCCCCTATTGATGAGTTATATAAAGCTTTATTACTTGAAAATAAATTAATATCTATATATTCTTGGTATGCATCTTGTAGATCCTTTATTAGAGGATAAATATCTTGGATTTTAGTATATTGCTTTAACTCTTCTTTCGAAGTTCTTGTAGGTAAAGTATACTCTATATAATTATCTCGTTTTTCTTCAACTTTAGCACAAGCAGGAATTCTTCCACTGTAAGCTACTTTATCTAAATCCCATTTACCTCCATAACCACTTATTTCATATATTTGGTCATAATTCCAATTAGATGGTATTCTAAATCCTAAATTTCCACTAAATCCTGTAGACATATCTGCGACAAAGCTTGATACTGATAACCCCACATTAGCTACTCTAGTACATACATTCCTTGATGCATAAATTCCTACTTGATATCTATAATCTATACTTTCATTTATTCCTCTAAAATATGGAATTATGTGAGAGTCGATTTGATAATCTAGTATATCCATATCTACAGCAAAATATATTACTGTATTTGGAACTCCTTTTTCTAAAGCTGCAATACTCGCTTTTCTACCATGTTCTAAACCTATTTGATAACTAAAGTCAGATAATTTTCTAGCACTCTCTTGAAATATAGGAAAATACTTCATTCCACCATCAATTATTCTTTGTAATTCTCCATCTCTAATTTCCTTAAAGTCTCCTCCAGTTAAATATCTTCCGACTATCTGATATCCATCAGACTTTAATTTTTTTAGAAGTGCATCCGTTATCTCAAATCTTGTATCACAAGCTGTGACTTTTCTATCTGGATTTCCTCTACTAGTCAATAAACTCATCCAAGTGTTTATATCTAATCTAGAGGTCACTTCTAATCCATAATCAGTTTGGAAATTATTTAATGCTTGTGCAAATGCAAAAGTCCAACTATTTTCTAATGGACCTGCCCCATAGCCCAAACAATGAAGAGCATAATATGCTACTTTGAACATGCCTAAATATGATTTATAGTTATCTTCAGTTAAGACTTTTAATCTGCTTTTAGTACCTTTACCAAAGTACCCTGTTGCCTCATTTGGTTTAAATCCTTGTTCTGCTTGTAGTACTTTTATTAATGCAGTATTCATTTCCCTACCATATAAGCCATCTGTAGGTATGATGCCTAAATACTCTGGATAATCTCTATTAAGCTTTTGTTGAATAATTCTAACTCCTTCACTCCCACCGTATCTCCAAAGCAATACAAATTGTTTCATCGAAAGAAGAGCTTCTATGATATCCACTGTAACTGTTGAGTCTCCACCTAAACCCATATCTGATTTTAATTCTTTTATTGCTTTACCAGTTCCATTATAAAAGTTTTGTGTTATGTGAGAACCTGTAGAGTAGCCCTTACACCATAAAGCTCCTTGAATTATAGAGTAAATATTACTTTTTGATTTATCATCATCATTTTGTTGTTTTACTCCTTTTGGAAATTTTTCGTTAAACAATCTTATAGTTGTTGGTCCAAAGTTTGTTGCAGTATTTTGTATACCTAATTCTATTTGTAAAGCCAAAGTCAGTGCGTCTATAGTTGGCCATCCAGTCTTTCCATTTTCTTTTACCTTTTCGTATCTATTATCTTGCCCATAGGTCTTATTCAACCATTGTTGAGTTTCTAATACCATTAAATCCATGCTCCACTCCTTTTAAATATTTATTTTATATAACAAATTTACAAACTTCATAAATAAATTTTTTTTACATAATTACCTCCATTTCTTGCATAAAAAAAGCCCCGAAGATTTCTCCTCAAGGCCTATACTTTTTCTATTCTAACTATACTACACTAGTTAACTCTCATTCTATCAACTTTACTACAAAGTTTTAATTGGAACAGAAATTTTCCCTAATGCATTCCTATGAACTGTGAAACAATGTTGAATTGAGTAGTTCATATCGACAGCTATTTGCTCCCATGTTTTAAAACAAAGATATCTTTTTTCAAGAACCGTTTGTTCTTCTTTATCTTTAAGCGAACAAATAGAATTCGCTATTTCTTTTTTCAAATCTACTAGTTTATCAATATCCCTATTGATTTCATCTTGAAGATCAATAATCTTAACAATCGTATCTTCTAATATCGATGTTCGTCTATGAGGACTCTTTGGCATATCTGATAAAGTTGATGTTACCTTAGTAGCTAAAGTGTTTAGTATTTCTACTTGCTCTAATTTGCTATTAATCCTCTTGTCTAAATAAAATGCTTGTTGTAAATATTCTTTTGCGTTCATTTCTTACCCCCATACTTTTTGAGGTAAGTTATCCATATAACTCCTGCTCATTATGTTAATCTTATCAAATTCTAATACTGACATTCCATGACATTAACTACATAGATTCGCTTTCACTGCATCAATTAAGGCTGACTGGGTTTTGTTTTTACTTTCTAATGCCTTTATTACATCCTCATCAATTGTTTCTCTTGCTAGAATGTGGTGGATTACTACAGTATCCTTTTGTCCTTGCCTAAAAAGTCTTGCATTGGTTTGCTCGTAAAGTTCTAAAGACCATGTAAGTGAAAACCAAATAAGAGTAGAGCCTCCAGCTTGAAGGTTTAATCCATGACCTGCAGATGCTGGATGAATAATTGCTACTTTAATTTCTCCTTCATTCCATTTATTAAAATCTTCACTTGTTTTTAGTTCTTTAACATCAAACCTTTCTTTAATTCTTTTTAAGTCTGATTTATACCAATAGGCTATTAAAACAGGTTTTCCATTTGCACCTTCTATTAAATCCTCAAGCGCATCAAGCTTTCTATCATGAATATAAACTGTTTCTTTGTTCTCATCATAAACTGCACCAGATGCCATTTGTAGAAGTTTATTAGAAAGAGCAGCAGCATTAACTGCATCTATTTCTTTATCTTTCAGATTTACAACTAAGTCTTTTTTAAAGCTTTCATAGATATCTCTTTCTTTATCAGATAGATGTACATAAACTTCGTTTATTATCTTTTTTGGCATTTTAAGGTAATCTTCTGATTTCATTGATACAGTGATATCAGATATTTTTTTATATATCGTATCTTCTGCAAATGCTAGTGGTTTATATGAATAGATAATTGCCCCATTTCTTTTATCTGGCTTAAAATATATCTCTCTATACTGACCTATAAATCTTCCAAGTCTCTTACCCATATCAAGGAGTCTAAATTGTGCCCATAAATCCATTAATCCGTTAGAAGAGGGTGTCCCAGTAAGCCCAACTATCCTTTTTACCTTTGGTCTTACTCTTATTAAGGCCTTAAATCTTTTTGATCTGTGTGACTTAAATGATGAAAGTTCATCGATAACTATCATGTCATAATCAAAGGGCATTTCACTTTTATTTATTAGCCAGTCTACATTTTCCCTGTTGATTAAATATATATCTGCTTTTTCTTCTAAAGCTTTAAGTCTTTCATTTTCACTTCCTATTGCCACTGAGTACTTTAGTATATCTAGATGATTCCATTTTTCAATTTCTTGTCTCCATGTATCTCTTGCTACTCTAAGTGGTGCAATTATAAGCACTTTAGAAACTTCAAATGAATCAAATAGTAAATCTTTTATAGCAGTTAAACTAATTACAGTTTTACCAAGGCCCATATCAAGTAGTAAGGCTGATACTTCTTTTTCTTTTATAAATTCAGTAGCAAATTCCTGATATTTATGTGGTTTATATTCCAACTAGTCACCTCCAATCTTTTTTATAACTTCATCTATTTGGTCTATTTCATCTAATACAAAAACCTTACATCCTAGACTTTTTAATTCTTTTATTCTCTTTAACTGAATGGGTCTAGGCTTTTCTCCTGGTCCTTTTACTTCTACAAATCCTATTCTTCCATTAGGTAAAAGCACTATTCTGTCAGGAATACCCGTCATAGATGGAGATATAAACTTAAGACATAGACCTTTTTTCTTTTTAACTTCATCAATTAATCTTTTTTCTATATTCTTTTCTAACATTGATATTTCAACCTTTCTTGAAGATGTGTGATGGTCTCGAACCTCCTTTCTATAACCTCTATATATATAATATTTTTAGTTTTTATTTACGTTTAAAAAATTACATATAAGACATTCGAGACCATCACAATGGCTATTTTTACACAAACTCACTTTTTAGCCTTAGGCCATAAATCTTAACTCCGTCACGTAATTTAACCCTATTAAATCCTGATGAGGATAGTGCAGCATAAAAATCAGTAGTGGATCTTATATACTCTCCAGTTCTTAAACAAAAAGCCCTATACTCCTGGTAAAGCTCTCCAGATTTTTCCTCGTATGATGAATCAGTCTCACAGCACTCATTTAAGAAATGCTTAAACCAATTATTAGATTCTTTATAATGACTAATTGCATCTGCTACTTTTTTAGGAAGCTTGAACTTAAAATCTTCTTTAATAGCTTTTTTAGCTCCATCGATTAACCAGCTTAAAACTGCGCCCCCAGCATTTTCAAATAAATAGTCTGTATAGTTTTTTATGTCACTAGCTCCTACAATCTTTGCTTCAAAAGGAATTACAATAAGCCTTCTCCAGGTTCCCTCATCTAGAGCACCAACCTTTGGTAGGTGGTTGGTATATAAAACAAGGGTATGGGAAGGGATAAACTTAAAGGGATCTTTGTATTTTTTCTCAGCTACAATTTCATCTGTAGAACAGAGTTGTTTTACATTTGAGGTATTAAGTCTTAAACCCTCTTCAAGCTCTGCTGCTATTAATAATCTTTTTCCACGGGCTTCAGCAAGTTCAGGTTTAGCATTTCTTTTAGAATTTACTGTTAGAATATCTGCAGATATTGACCCGCTATATAGATTAAGTACTCTCGATATAGTGTTCCAAAATGTGGATTTACCATTTCTACCATCTCCATAAGCTATAATTAAAGCCTCTATGAATACTTTCCCAATAAGTGAAATTCCTGCAACTTTCTGTACGTATTCTATTAACTCTTTATCAGATACAAAAAATGTATCAAGAGCATCAAGCCACATATCCATATTCTCTTTACTTGGGTCAACAAGGGTTTCTTTAGTTATATAATCCTCTGCTTTATGACTTTTATTCTCACCAGTTTTTAAGTCAACTGTAAAAGAAGGTGTATTTAATAGGTATTCATTTGTATCAAGCATTCTTTGGTCGATTTCAAGCATAGGCTTTGCTTCTTTTAAGGTTGCATGTATAGCCCTTGTATCTCCTCTTTTAACCGCATAATTCTTATAAGTTTGAAGGGCTTTTAATCTATAAAAAAGATTTACTTGGTTTTTATCAAAGGTGCTGATTGCTTTTTTCTCTGACATAGTAGTAAGAGCATCTCTAATACCACTTGATGATATTTCATCTTCAAGTTTCATAAGTTCTCTATCAATTTCTTCAAGCTGTTTTATTACCAAATCTTGAGAAAGACCTTGTGCTTTTAATTCTGTCTCTTCCCAGTAAGATCCGTTATAGACTAAAAATCCCGTTGATGGAGAAAAACGAACCTTATCTTTATATTCATTTACAAAAACATTTGCTTGGCCTATATCTGAAAATTCTGAAGGTTTTAGATTTATCCCTTCAGTGTAATCTTCAGGGTTTATATAATTATCACTAGAAGATACTTTTTTATAAAACTTCAAAGCAGATTTCCAAATAAGCTCTAATTCTTCATTTGATAAAGGTGGAGAACAAAGCATGGCTTTTCTATCAAATAAGTCTCTTGCCTCTTTACTGTCTCCATATCTAATAAGGATACGACCTGCAAAATGATTCATAGTAGAATTTCTTGAGCCTTCCTTAATAAGACTTTGGTCATTCTCCCACTTTTCAAAATTATCAACAAGGATTTGAGTTACATCTTTTCTGCCACGAATAATTTCTACGATTGGATTTTCCACTCCATAGAAAAATCTTGCTCCATCAATGGCTTTACTATCAAAATAGGGAAAATAAGATATAATTTCTGCCTTAATATTTTCATAAGCATTAAGACTTGTTACTTTTGGAATTGGAAAGTAGATATGCATTCTTGGTCTTTTAGCTTTATTTCCCTTTTCTTTATTATGGTTTCTACTAAATACAATTCCATACTCTACATCTTCAAAGTATTCTTTTAAGTCTTTAATCCCAATCCAGTCCTTAGGATTTTCAGAGTGGTCATTATCTAAATCCATAGCGATACAGTCAGATTCTATAAAATTATCTCGAGACCTATGATTAGCCTTATACTTTGCCATAACATGGTCAAAAGATACCGCTTCCTCAAAAGACCTAATATCACTTACTTTTATTTCATTTGGATAAAGAGCATTAAAGGAATCTCCTCTTCTATTTGATACATATAGTTTCAAGCTCCCACCTCCTTTGAAATATATTTTATTTTCATTTTTCTTTTCTTAGCTACATCGATTTCTAAAGCCATCCCAGAGCTAATATAATCACCAAAGACCCATAACTCTTCACACTTTCCAAGAAGTACATAATTAAAGTGCATAGCAAGATCTCTTTCTTTTTCTTCACTCATAAATTGAGGAAATAGAAGATGAGGGGCTATTGGGATGTTGCCTTTATCAAGGGCATATCTTGAATAGATTCTTGCTTTTTTAACGTTATTATTTATATCCCCTGAAAAAGGGCTACAGATATATACCAAAGGAAAGTAAGTCTTTTTAGATAAATTTTTAATTGCTTTATAGGCTGTAGGATCTTTACAGCCACTTTGGTTATAAAGTTCACTTTTCATTATGCTGCCACCTTCTTTTCAATTAAGGGTACATAGCCTTCTGATTTTAAAAGGTCATAGATAAAGAGTCTTCCCTTTTGAGTCCAGTAGGTATGAACTTTTGAACCAATCTCCCCATTTCCTTTTTGATAGGCGTGAGTCTTTGTGCAGGTGTACCCTTCTTCGGCATAGTCTTGATATAAAAGCCATATTTTCCCTTGCTTAAATTGAACTCCAAGTCTGTGAAGAAGTTTATTCATTTTTATAGCAGAAAAGCCATAATCTTTAGCAATAACTGAAATAGCTACTGCTTCCTTACAATTTAATATCACATCATAATAGGATGCCTTTGGTTTAAGCTCTAGATTTTGCTGCTGTAAAATTAACTTTTCTTCCCGCTCTCTTTTTAGATCTTCTAAAACGGATATGAATAAATCTGGATTGTCTAAGAGCTCATTAGTTGCATAAAGACCTCTTTTTCTAATAGACGGTAAAACTTCACTTGTCACCCATCTTTTAAACTTTTTAGCTGTTGATAGTTTACTTGATAAAATCAGAGAGTATAGACCAGACTCATTTATAAACGCTGTTTTAGTCTGCCCTCTAGGCACATTCCCATTTTGGGAATCTGCTAAATTAATCATAATAAACTGTTTATCCTCATCATCTACATGATTGATAACGGCTTTACTAGAATTTTTATAACCTAAATTCTCAGCTATATCCTTACCTACAAACCACGGTTCATTTTCAATAAGCATTGTTCTGATATCTTTAAAATCATTATTTCTAAATACTTCTAACTTCATAAAGACCTCCTTAGTCCTTCTTATAAAATTTTGCTTCAAATCCATCTGCATCAAGCACTAATCCGTCTGCCCACTTAGGAACAAGAGACATAATCTTATTTACTTCTTCAATGCTTGATGAATCACTTTCAATTACTACTTCGTCATGAACATGCATGACAATTTTGTATCCTTTATTTTCAAGTCTCTTAATAGCCTTTGCTAAAATATCCCTAGCAATTGCCTGAACTATATTTTCTACAAACTTTCCTCCATAGGATTCAATCCTCTCCCATTTATTGGAAACGCCTGTAAACTCATAAGTAATGGACTCTCCACCAAATCGATTCATTCCAATTTTTGGTTTCACATAAGCGAGCCTTCTTTCACTTGGAAGGGTTATAAAAAGAATCCCTTTTTCATAAGAAAATGTAAGATTTCTATACTTTTCTTTAGACCTTGCCTTAATAACTCTTTTTACAATTAAATCTATATCCCACCAAAGCTTTACTATATTAGGATTTGATTCCCTCCAAGAATCAACAATAGAACGAAGTTCATCTTCAGATAAACCCATCTCAAGACCTCCCATAGCTTTAAGTGCTCCAATAGAACCTTGATATCCGCAGGCTAGTTCAGCTATTTTTCCTTTTTGCCTAAGTTCTTTATTGACTCCATTTTTCTCAACTGGTACTCCAAACATCTCACTTGCTGATCTACAATAAATATCCTCACCATCAATAAAAGCTTTCATTCGCCATTCTTCATTCGCAAGCCATGCGAGTATTCTTGCTTCAATAGCTGAAAAGTCTGAGATGATAAACCTTTCTTTATCTCTTGGTATGAAGGCTGTTCTAATAAGCTGAGAAAGAACATCTGATGGAGAATCATATAAAAGCATCAAGGTTTCAAACTCGCCATTTCTAACTAGACTTCTTGGAAGCTCTAAGTCTTTTAGATTATTTCTTCTCAAATTTTGAACTTGAATAAGTCTTCCTGAGTATCTTCCAGTACGATTTGCACCATAAAATTGAATTAAACCTCTAGCCCTATTATCTTTACCTTTTACATTTTTCATAGCATCATATTTTCTAACGGATGATTTTGACAGTTCTTGTCTAAGTTCCAAAACTTCTTTTACAACTCCACTTGCATTTTTCAACGCTTTTTTTACTTCCTTTTTAGCAAGAGAATCTATTTCAATCCCTTTTGAATTTAGCCATTCTTTTAATTGTAAAGGTGAGTTAGGATTCTCAAGTCCAGTTAGCTTTATAGCTCTTTTCATATTTTCTTCACTTAAAATTTCATCAAAGGCTATGGCTTTATCAACCAATACTTCATCAATTAAAATCCCTCTATCATTTATCCTTTGGTCTATGTGATAATTTTCCCATTCAAAATCTGGAACTGGAAAAGGTGAAAGTTTTTCATGAATCTCCATTTCTGTTTCCACATCTCTTTTGTTATAAACTTTGAATTCTTCCCACTTTTCTTTGTCATGATGAGGTAGATTTCTTAATCTCATACCATTGCTTTTAGTTGGAGAACAAGGAATAGAAAAATATCGAATTAGAGATTTTCCAGCTTGGAGTTTCTTTTTATCAAGGCTTAAAACTTCTCCTACTTTTTCAAGGGATAAAGGAAGTCCCAGATATGCTGACCAAACCATAGAGCAATACCAAGATGATGGATCTAATTTTTCATCTAGATATCTTGATAGACAGATTCTTTCAAAGTTTGCATTAAATGCCCATTTTTCAACCGTTTCATCTTTTAAGGCTTTTATAACTTTCTTAGGTATTAACTCACCTTGTTTGAGGTCAATTACTTTAACTTCTCCACCATCAATAGAGTAGGCTAAGAGGAGGATTTCAAAATCCTCACTCAAAGCGTATTTATAGACCCCATACTTTAATAAATCTGTAGAGCTGTAAGTCTCTATATCTAAATTTATTCTTTTCATTTGTTATCTTTTAATCTTCTTTTGACATAGATGTAAATATCTACCACGGTCTTAATGACATAGTTTGCCAATATAGTCCCTATATATATCGCAAAGAAATATTCGATTATTTTCATATTTTCCTCCTACGATAAAAAGTCATCTTCAACATCTAAAGCATCAAAGTCCGCACTTGCATTAGTTCTTCCGCCTAAAGGCTCACCGTCTCTTATTTTTTGAACATTACCTAAACCTACTGCTACACCCTTATTTCCATTTACATTAAAGGCATAGAAGTTAATAGATACTCTTGCATAAACACCTGAATAGATTTCACTTCTATCAAAAATTGGCTCTACATTTCTATCTACAATCTGAGGAGCTGTTAAAGAGTTTGCATTTACAAAATATGAATCTTGATAAGCTTCATCGTCCTTTTCAATATCTCCATCACGAAGAGGTAATTTTAAAGTCTTTTTATTTGGTTTCTTACCACCAAATTTACCGATACCTTCTTCAATAGCTGCATCTATAGCTCTTTCTATTTTTTCAATTGTCTTTTGGTCACTTTTTGGAATAATGATTGATACAGAATATTTTTCTTTTCCTCCATTAATGCTCTTTGGTTCCCATAAATTTGCATAAGATAGTCTTACTTCACCTGTAATTACTTTAGTTTGATTTGTCATATTTAATCTCCTTCTATTTTTGAAAATTCATTTTTTACATTTCCGATTTCTGGACGGTTATCTGAACGAGGGACAAGAATGGGATTTCCTTGAGGTCTCGTAATATATGGGTTTAGGTGTTTATCAAACTCCTCTTTTCCCATAAGTTTTGTCATCTTGGTTATCCCAAGTAATTTTTTCTCATAAGGGTCTAAACCTAGTTTTTCTACTGTTTCTATAACTTTTTCTTCATCTTCATATTTTCTTGTTGCTCTACCTTCGACAAGCTTGAAATCTTTCCAGCTTTTACCAAGCTTTGCTTCTTTAAGGGCATAATCTTTTACATCTGTTATAAAGGATTCAAGAGACGGGATAATGGAAAGAATATCCTCAATTTCTGAATCGAGTAAAAGTTCAGGCTTTTTAAAGTCATACTTTAAGCATTCAAGAACATATTCAGCCCTTCTTCTTCCTCTGCTTTTTGCTGGCCAAAATCTCATCCATGGTCCATCTTTAAATTCACCTTGGCCATTTATAGCTTGATTTGCTTTAGGCTTTAGAATTTCATCAGCCCATTTATATAGCTCTTTTGGTTTTGCTACATAAGATGAAATGTTTTCTCTTCTTGGTTGGTAAATATGCATTGTCACTTTTTCTATATCGAAGATTTCATCAAATAGATATAAAGCTCCAAGGGCATAAATCATTAACTGACTATTCTTTTCTGCACTAACTTGAATTCCAAGCCCATATTTGAAATCTACTATATGAAGTTCTTTCTCAGATACAATAATTGCATCAGCTGTTCCAAAGGATTCTGGTATATACATCGATAAGTCGAGTTGCTCTTCTACATAAACTTTGGGCTTTTCTAGACCTGCCATGATTTCGTGTATATACTCTACATAGCCATCAGAGCATTCTTCCATTTCCTTGGAATAAAACTCAAGCTCTTTTCTTGGATTACTAGTATCAATACCTAAAGATTCTTTTAGTTTAAATTCAGAAAGCTTATGTGCCTCTGTACCTTCCTTAGCATAAGGAGAAGATTCTTCCTCAAATATAATCTGATACTTCACACTAGCTGGAGAGTTAATCCACCTTTCTGAAGAGGATGGGGATAATAAAGCATGACTCATTTAAGCTCCTCCACATCCTTGATGAGATTTTTATAGTTCATAGGATCTACTTGAGATAATTTGTCAGAACCATATTTGCTTAGTAGTTCTTTTATATCTTTAGTAAATCCAGCTCTGGACTTCTCAGCTAAAATGCCTCTTAAGGTTTCAATATCAATTTCTTCTTCATTTTTAGTTTCTTTATCGTCTTCTCTATATAGTAGGTTTCCTAAGTCGTCTACAATTTCTGTCAGGCTTTCGTGAATTTCTTTTAACTGTTTTATCTTTGCCATAAATTTTTCTCCTTTCTTGCTGTAATAACTGTCTTGCTAACTTCTTGGATACAATGGAAATTGCATAAAGTCTTGTTGCCATTTCTTCTCTTTCGCGCATTGGTCCTCCTCCTTTCCATATTTTTGAAGGAATTTATCCCTCTACTTCTTACAGGACATTTCTGGCCATCTTGAGTAATATTTGTAGAGGGAGTTTTTCCTCCTATTAGGTACAGGACATTTAGACCATGTCTGAGTAGTCAGATAAATCAGTTTTTAACTTTTCTAATATTTTTCTTTTTCTATTGTTAACTGTTTTTTGACTAACTCCCATTTGCTTTGCAGCTTCTCTTTCTGTCAATTCATTGAAAAATAAGAGATTTATTAACATACGTTCACTCTCATCAAGTTTGTCTAAAGCCTCATATAAGGCTTCATCTCTTAGGTGTTCCATAGCATCCCTTTCTATATCTATGTTCGATGGAATTTCTAAATTTGCTTTTTCTTCGTCAGAATCATCAATTCTTACTTGATCGATATAAATGATGGATAGTTTTCCTTTTCTTTCATCCTCAAATAATCTGTATCTTCTTTTTTCATGGACCCATTCTGGTCTTTTGACTTCAAAATAAAGCTCCTCGTCTACTTCTTCGTAGTAGAATGTTTTGAATCCATTTCCTCTTCTAACTGTTTTAATTTTCTTTTTGTCTAGGTTTAGTTCTCTAATCGCTTCTTTTGTTACTTCTGTTTCTAAAAATCTTTTGTCTTTCTTTGTCATATCTTGTCTCCTTTTGAAATTTGGTAATTCTCATCGGGAAGACAAAACTGACCTTTGTTTTTCAAAGCACAAAAAATGCGCATTAGAAATAAACGTAGAGATCAAAAAGCTTGGAAAGTCTCTTAGACTTCTTTAGCTATTTTTGTAATCCCCTACGTCCTAATGCGCATCTCGGACTCTGAGAATGTTCATAATGTTCTGACTTTTAGGTTTACTACTGTTTCATTCATCTTTCTAAACAGTGTTTTTAGTAAAGTGAATATTTTTCTGATATAATTAATTTGTCAGACTAAATTAATATCTGTCTTAATTATATTTTGGTTCTTTTTATCTTTGGATATTTGAAGATCCCAAAAGATTCGAATTAAAACACATCTTAAATGGAAGGAGGTCATTTTTTGAGAGACACTGAATTTGCAAAATTCATCCAATGCATTGAGCCATTAAAAGAGGAAAAAGAAAGCATGCCAAGTTTCGTAAATAGAGTATTCGTAGAATATACTCCCTATCGTGATGAGGTACCTAATATAGATATAAAAAGGAAACCTGCAACACTAAGAACTTATGCTTATGGGACTTCAGAAATTTCAAAACCATTGGCTAGAGACTTATTAAAAGCTGGCGATGAGGAGTCTTTTGCTGAGTACTTAGAAGACACAACAGAAGAAATAACGCAGCTTGTATTAGAAAACTTTATTCACCTATTCAATATGACAAATCTGACTCGGTCAAATATGCACATTGAAATTTCAAAATTGTTGACCACAATTTTAAGAAAAGCTGCAACAAGCACAAAGAAAAAAAGCCCTCAACCGACTAATGTTGAAGACTTTATTAATTCTATAAAAGTAGAAGATGGGAAAATTATTTTAGGGAACTCTAAATGGGACTTACCCACTGCTGAGATTCCTGCTGAAGAGATTCCAGATTACGAATTAAAGTTGAAATACATTCATGCTCTAATAGATGCCTATAACGAAGCAGGAAAAACCAATATTGATGTTAAAGATAGGTCAAAGTTTAAAAAGAAGTACAAGGAAAATTTCCAAGAGCAAAGAGTCAATTTTTATGAGGCTGAAAGTTTAAAAAACTTTTCAAGAGATACCATTGCATCTGATACCGATGAATTCCAAAAACTCTTAGATGAAACCTACGATGGTGTCATCAATACTAGTAGGAAAAATTATAATAATGGATATGACAGGCTGCTGTCTGTTCTGGAACAGGCTACACAACTTCAATTTAATGTTTCTCGAATTTATGACATACCAGGAATGATTACTATTAAGAGAAAATGTGGCTTTTGCCATATGTTGGTTAATGAAAATCGCTTAGTTTGGGTTGAGGAGGATGAGGATGAGTAGTCTATTTAATTCAGTTTATGAAATTTCTCTTAGAATGCTTATTCAACTTTTTGTTCTTAATAGGGAAGCAAGAACCTCTGACTATATTTCATGTATAGATTATTTAAGTCTTTACTCTAAATCCTTTAAGTTTGGGAACTATGATTTACATGGCCAAAAACCATATCGCTTTAGTGAGCTTGCTTCTCGAATAAAATTAGGGAAAAAAGCTCTGAAACTTTTAGTATCCAAAGGCTACGCATCAGTTTCAGCGGAAAATCAAGGTTTCATATTTCAGATTACGGATTCAGGAAAGCAAGTGGTTGATTCGCTAAAGCTTGAATATGCAATGATTTATACAGAACTTGCTATTGAAACTCAAGAACATTTTAAAGAGTATTCTGATTCAGAGATTTTGAAATATATAAACGGTATCTCTCGAGAAAGGAGTTTGTAAAACATGAGAAATACTTTTCATATAAAATCAATTAAAAGTGTAATCAAACAAGGAATAGTATCGAAAGTTGATTTTAGTAATGGATTTAATCTAATTTATGGTCCTTCAAACACAGGTAAAACCATGATTTTGAAGTCTATTGATTACCTTTTTGGTGCAAAAGATGTTGATGGCCTAATTAATCAAGATTATTTGGTTATGGAGCTTTCTTCCCCTTCAGGAAAAATTGAAATAAAAAGATATTTAGAGGAAAACAAAAACAAATTATACATCTCAAGTTCTATTCCTGAAATTGAGGATGGCGTGTATTCTCTTGACTCTAAAAATAAGATGAATCTATCTGATATATTCCTTACTTTGCTTGGTCTAAAAGACCTCCCAATAAAAGTAATAAAAAATGAGAATTTTGCTACACAAAACCTCACTTGGAGGAGTTTGTCACACATGTTCTTTTTGAAAGAGTCAGAAATTATACGAGAAGATTCTATTTTAAATCCAAAGTTTAATAAAACATCATTTAGGTCTTCTCTTTTATTTCTTATAAATGGTAAAGACCAAGCAGTCTTAGAAAGAGAAGAATCTCCTGAGACTAAAAAACTTAAAAACCAAGCTGTTCGCTCATACGTAAATAATAAACTCAGCGAAATCTCAAGGAAAGAAGCTGAAATCTCAGAGATTATGAAAGACATAACTAAAGAAGAAGCAGAAGAAAAATTAAATGATGCTTTAACTCAAATAAACTATAACAACGACGCTCTCTCAAAGATTACACAGGATAATAGAAATCTTACTAAAGAAAATACCCTCTTGTATCTAAAAAGAGAAGAGAATAGCGTTAGTATTCGTAACTTCAAAGAATTAATGGACCAGTATAAAATTGATTTGAATAGGTTAACTTTAATCATTGAGGGATACGGTCCAATGCACGAACATGAAGAAGAAGTATCATGTCCTTTTTGTGATTCCAAACTGGTAAAAGAATATAATTTATTAAATTTGGAAAGTGTTGCTACTGAACTAAAAAGTATTCAAGTAAAATTAAAAGACTTAAATGATACGTTACATTTTTTGAAAGAAGAAGATTCTTCTCTCGCTAATCGAATTGAAAATAATCAGGAAAAAATAGACCAAAACAGCGAACACATTAATAAAATAATAGCTCCTGCAATAAATGAGTTAGAAGCTACCATAAAAGACTATAACACATTCTTTAACTTACAGACTGAAAAAGAAACTTTACAAAAAATGGCCAATGAATGGAATAACGATTTATCGGACTTTGATGATGAAAAAATTGAAGACAGTAAGTATAAACCGTTAGATAGATTTCCTCAAGACTTCTTTAGTGATATGAGTGAAATTGTTAAATCTAATCTTGAAAAATGCTCCTTCCCTAATCTCAGCTCAGCAAGATTTGACAAGTCTACATTTGATGTTGTTGTAAATAGCGACTTCAAAGCTAGTCAAGGTAAAGGTTACCGCGCCTATCTAAACTCAATCGTCAGTTCATCAATGCTAGATTATCTTGATAGAAATGCAACCTATCCTATCCCATTGTTTATTGTAGACACCCCTCTCCTAGGTTTAGATGAGGCACTAAAAGAGCAAAAGACCACAGAAGAAAATTTAGATAATATGAGGTCATCTTTTTATAAATACCTAATTGAAACTGGTAAGCATAGACAAGTTATTTTGATTGATAATAATAAAAATTTACCAAAGATAAATTGGAAACAAAAAGACTTAAACGCTATCGAATTTACAAAAAGTCAAGAACATGGTAGATATGGTTTTCTTGAAGATTTGACAGACTAGGAGGTTAATTTTTGAAATTGGAATTAAACTATAACAAACTTTGGAAAGTATTAATTGATAAGAACATGAGCAAAACAGACTTAATTAAGCAATCTGGTTTAAGCTCTGCAACTCTCAATAAATTAAGTAAGGGTGAAAATGTAAACACTAGATCATTATTGAAAATCTGTGAAACTATCGATGTTAAGTTAGAAGATATTATTGAAACTAAATATATTATGGACAATCCAAAAAATTAAGGAGGATTATATGCCAAATACAAAAACACATCTGCGAGAGCTTTCAGTTGCTTTGACTATTGGAATGCTTAAAAACAATATAGATTTTTCGTTATCGGACCTTTATGATGGAAACTTTTTTTACTCTAAAGCATTAGAGGTTATTTCTAATGATAACTTACACTTAGCTCAGAGAATACAAGAATTTGAAACTTTTTCATACGATAATAAACAAATTATTAGTAATGGCTATCAACTAGGAGTAGCTATATTTAACCACCCTCATTTCATTTTCAAAAAAAGCGATAATATTATGTGGCTAGGTAGCGACACAAGTAAAGAGGATCCTATAGATATCCTAATAGGTAAATATGGGTTTTCTTTAAAAGAAGATAGCTTTATCCTTGAAAACATGGGACTTTATAAATTGATCAATCTTTTTACGGGCTCAAATTATAAACATGTCCATATTTTTAAACAATTCTCTCCTCAAGAATTTAATGAATGGTTTAATACAACTTGGAATATCCTTGTTGAGTATTTAGTTTTAAATAAAATCTGGACTTATGACGATTCACAAAGATACAAAACTTCTATAAGATTAAATGGTGATAAAGTTCATTTCAATTATTCATTAAGAGATGGTTCCAAATCTATAAACAAATTTTTAGATAAGAATAGTGACTATAGTGATTTTGAAAAAAACACTATTAGCCTAATACGTGAGCATGCCTTTTCTAAATTTATAAACAAAGTCGCTTCAAAAGAAGACGAATATAATAATGCTAAACGTGAATGTGCTCTTATTGCAACTCAAAATTTATCCTCATATTTAATGGATAATTTAAAATACGAGGAAACACTTGCTAGATTTCTTAGAATCCATGAGAAAGAATATTATTATGCAAAAACTACCAGCAGAGGCGTAGAGATTTATAAAGTACCTTCTAGAGATAAGTTTGGTACAGATGTAACTATCGATTCAATCAAACCTTCTGTTCCTAAAGATCAAGCAAATATAATAACTACTATAAAAAATAATAAAACCAATAAAACTTTAACCTTACGAAATGAATACCGTTATAGTCATGGTCAGTTTAATGGAACTCCCGAAGCTAAATTGTATTATAGAAGAAATGATTCTTTATTAGCTATATATGAAGAACTTTGAAAACTAAAAACAAGTCCTTATGAAAATTTATAAGGACTTGTTTTTAGTTTTTGAAATAAATCCCCCATTTTTCACTAAGAGTTTTAGCTATATTATAAGCCAACACAACTGGTACTGCATTCCCAATAATTTTATAAGCATTACTTGCACTTAGTGCCACATTATCATCTGTTTTATCTAAAATGAATTGATACTCATCTGGAAAAGTTTGTAATCTTGCGCATTCTCTTACAGTTAATCTTCTTTGCTCCAATCCAAGATCTAATTCTTCGTTATTAACTCCGCCATTTTCCGCACTAAGCCTTCTAAACTCGATATTACCATGATGCTCTGCTCTGATTGTTGGCGCAATTGAATCCAGCTTTATCTCTATGTTTCCTTGGCCTTTAGGTAAATACTTGGCTTTAGAATACTTAGTTTGAGATAAATCTTTAGATTCATTTGGCTCTTTTAACCCATTTAAAGCTTCTTTAGTTCTAACGAAAGCTTTTAAGTATTCACTTTTTATATTGAATGAGTGAGTTATTGTTGGATATGGATTAAAAATTGAGTCTTCATCAAAGTTCTCTAACGCTTCTTTAGCCTCTGGCTTTAGAGCCGAGCGTTTAAAACCGAAAAAGATTATTCTTTCACGAGATTGAGGCACTCCATAATCTGCTGCATGCAAAACTTTCGCTGGAACTACAATATAGCCTCCTGAACCCGCATTTGAAAAATCATGTTCTATTATCTCTTTTGCATCTTCAAGAGATACTAATCCTTTAACATTCTCCGCAATAAACACTTCAGGTTCTACAATGCTAATTACTTCTCTCATCCATATATATAGTTGCCCTCTGTTCTCAATAGTAGGCTCATCTATATCCAATTTACCTCCACTATGGCTTTTATCTGATTTAAATCCTTTTCTATTTCCTGCTACAGAAAAATCTTGACATGGGAAACCACCAGTTACAATATTTATATCCTCTGGAAATATTTTTTCTCCTTTTTTTGCTTTTTTTACTAATTCTACAATGCTTTCTAATCTATAAATACTATTTGCATCATCTTTTCTATCCTCAAAATACCCTACCCATGCAGCTTTAGCATCAGGTCTAATATCATTTGCAAAAACAGTCTCAAAATTTGTAGGAGCTACTTTCACCCACTCTCCATAATCTTCTCTTATCCATGAAGGATGCATCGTTTCGTTGATAGATCTCTTTAATGTCAAAAAATCACCTTCGAAACCAATATCCATTCCACCAGCACCGCTAAATAGTGATAGCACTCTTTTCTTGTCTGGAATTATCCCGTCATAGGGAGAAGGGTGTGTGTATTTCTCCTCGTTCCAATAGTCTTCAAGTGACATTTGCCCCATCTTCATCCCTCCATTTCACCATGCTTATTTGCAAATCGTATAATACCATTCATATTTTGGTTTATCAAATCTTACTAGAACTATTAATTTTCTAAATTCAGGCTCGTGTAAATAATTACGAACTCTAACTTTATCTTTTATCACCAATTAAACAATATTTTATATTTTAGTATGAAATAAACTACATCAAAAAATACTTTTTACATTTTTTTACGAAATTTAAATACTTACATCTATTATAACATTTTTTATTAATTCTATTACTCAAGCCACCTTAAAATGTCCTGTACCTCATAGGAGGTACTAAAAATGATTACAAAACTAAGACAAGAAGGATATAGCTATAAAGAGATAGCTGATGCATTAATAATCTCAGTAAATACAGTAAAAAGTTTTTGTAGACGTAATGGAATTACTAAAACTAAAGATAATAAAAACACAATCTGTATTAACTGTGGAGCTGAGATTGATGAGGGAAAGAAGTTTTGCTCTTCAAAATGTAGGCAAAGCTGGTGGAATAATAATTTGGATAAAGTAAATCGCAAAGCTTACTACTCATTTACTTGTTCTTATTGTCATAAACCTTTTAATGCCTATGGCAATAAGAATAGGAAGTATTGCTCACATAAGTGTTATATAAAGGATAGGTTTTATCATGAATAATGAGTTTAAATTTTATACTTCCTACCGAGTCTTTCTGAAATTGAAAGAAGAAAAGATTATAAGTAAAAAAGAACTTAAGAAAATCACAGAAAAGCTCATAGCAAAATATAAAGCCTATATTATCCCTTTTATGCTCGATATTACTTGACTATAAGGCCAATAGTATTGATATATGTATGTGAAGGGAGGATTCTTATGAAAAGAATACAAAAAATAGATATAAAGCTACCTAAACTAAAAAAGAAAAAAAGAGTCGCTGCCTATGCAAGAGTATCAGTTGCTAAAGGTAGAACCCTTAATTCTTTATCTCAGCAAGTAAGTTTTTATAACGACCTAATAACTAAAAATACTGACTGGGAGTTTGCAGGAGTTTTTGCTGATTCAGGTACGAGTGGAGCAACCACAGAAAGAAAGGAATTTCAAAAGATGCTGAAAGCTTGTGAGGATGGAAAGATTGATCTCATCCTCACTAAGTCAATATCCAGGTTTGCTAGAAACACTGTAGACTTACTTGAAATTGTTCGTCACTTAAAAGATATAGGCATAGAGGTTCATTTTGAAAAAGAAAATATTAAAACCTTCTCAGGTGATGGAGAGTTAATGCTTTCTATTCTCGCATCTTTTGCCCAGGAAGAATCTAGGTCTATATCTAATAACGTGAAATGGGGTATTCGTAAAAACTTTGAAAAAGGAATAGGAAACTCTTATGTGCTCTATGGCTATAGATGGGATGGAGAAAAATTTAATCTTGTCCCTGAAGAAGCTGAAGTTATTAAACTATGTTTTCAAAACTTTCTTGATGGTAAGTCTGCTGAAACAACAGAGAAAGAGTTAAGGAAAAAAGGAATAAAAGGTCTTTCTGGAAAACCACTTAGTGCATCAAGTGTTAGGTCCATATTAAGGCAAGAAAAATACACAGGCAATTCCCTATTTCAAAAAACCTACACTGACTTTTTAACAAAAAAGGAAGTCAAAAACGAAGGAGAACTTCCTATGTACTGGACAGAAAATACTCATCCTAAAATTATAGACTTTGAAGTTTTTGAAAAAGTGCAAGAAGAAATGAAAAGGCGAAGAGAGCTTGGAGCTTTAGCAAACTGGGCTATAAACACCTCATGCTTTACCAGTAAAATTCATTGCTCATGCGGGAGAAACTTTCAAAGATCTCAAAGAAACCAAGCAGGAAGAAAATATGCTGTTTGGATGTGTGCAGGACAAAAAGAAGGCCATAGAAAAGGATGCATTAATCCTTCCATGCCAGAATACATCCTAAAAAATAAGTGTAGTGAAATGCTTTATTTAGATGAATTTGATGAAAATATCTTCTTAGAAAAGGTATCTGATATTAATGTTTTAGAACCAGGACTTTTAGAATTTGCTTTTAATGATGGTAAAAAGGTTAAAACAAACTGGAAATCAACAGCAAAGAAAGATTGGTGGACAGATGAAGTCAAGCTAAAACATGCAAAGCTTAGACAAAGTCCTGAATTCTCAAGAAAAATTGAAAGATTTAATGAGTTTTCAAGTTTCATAAAGTGTGACAAATGTAATAGAAACTATAGAAGGCAAATTAGAAAATACAAAAATGGAGATAAAAAAATCTATTTTCTTTGCAGTTCTCCTGCTAGTGAGTGCCAAAATTCAACTATAGATTTGAAAGTTCTTAAAAATCTAGTTGCAAAAGAACTAAACCTTGATAGATTTGATAGTAACAAAATGATTGAAGCTTTTTCACATTTAAGTATCAAAGAAAATACCCTTAACTTTCATTATAAAAATGGAAATACAACAAGCACTCACTATGAAAATATCAAAAGACCAAGACCTAAGCATAGTATAGAAACTAGAAGAAAAATAGGAAAAGGAAACAAAGAAAGGTGGCGACAAAAAAAAGAATTTAGAACTGGAGGAAACACATGAAAAAGAAGATAAGAACCATTCCAGCAACAAAGACTAAGTATTCATCCAAATCTAAAGTCCAAGTAAGTAAAAGAAGAGTTGCAGGTTATGCTAGAGTATCTACTGAATCAGATGAACAGTTTACATCTTATGAGGCACAGGTTGATTATTATACTAATTACATTAAGCAAAGAGCCGATTGGGAGTTTGTAGGAATCTATACAGATGAAGGTATCTCTGGAACAAATACTAAAAGGCGTGAGGGCTTTAATAACATGGTTGAGGATGCCCTTTCAGGAAAAATCGACCTTATTATTACAAAATCCGTATCAAGATTTGCAAGAAATACCGTGGATAGTTTAACTACTGTCAGGGAATTAAAGGATGCGGGTGTTGAAGTTTATTTTGAAAAAGAAAATATATGGACTTTTGATTCTAAGGGGGAGTTATTAATAACAATAATGTCATCACTCGCCCAAGAAGAATCCAGGTCCATTTCAGAAAACGTTACTTGGGGACACAGAAAAAGATTCTCAGATGGAAAGGTATCTGTCCCCTTTGGAAATTTTCTAGGCTATGATCGTGGAGAAGATGGAAACCTAGTTGTAAATAAAGAAGAAGCTAAGATTGTAAAAAAGATATATAAATATTTCTTACAAGGTCTCTCCCCTTATGGAATTTCTAAGAAATTAACTGAAGAAGGCATACCTACCGTTCAAGGCAAAAAGAACTGGGCTAGTGGTACAATCAAAAGAATACTTACAAATGAAAAGCACAGAGGTGATGCTCTACTACAAAAGACTTTTACAGTAAACTTTTTAACTAAAGAGAAAAAGAAAAACGAGGGAGAAATCCCTCAATACTATGTTGAAAGGAACCATGAGCCGATTATAGAGCCTAAGGTCTGGGATTATGTGCAAGATTTATTAGAAAGAAGACCAAGGTCTCAAAAAGATATTTTCTCATCAAAAATTGTTTGTGGAACTTGTGGATCATATTATGGCTCTAAGACCTGGCATTCAAATTCAAAATATAAAAGAACTATCTGGAGGTGTAATGAGAAATACAGCAATAAAGGTCATCCTTGCAATACACCACATCTCTATGAAGAAGATGTAAAAAATGCTTTTATAAAATCACTTAATGAACTTATATCAAATAAAAGCCACATCCTAGAAGACCTAAAACTAGTTGAAGAAATCTTTGATACTTCTGAATTAGAAAAAGAGCATGATACTCATATTGATAACATGAATAAGATAAAAGAAAAAATAGAACAGCTCATTGAAGAAAATTCAAAAGTGAGTTCTGACCAAATTGAGTATGCTAGAAAATATGAAAAACTAGTAACTAAGTTCAATAATGCAAAATCTAGCTACGAAGAATTATCAGCAAAAATTCAAGATAAAGAATCTAGGAAACTTCAATATAACTTATTCACAAAACAAATTAATAAGCTAAATCCTATAACAGAATTTGACCCTATCCTTTGGAACTTGATGGTAGATAAACTGATAGTAAAAGAAGATGGAAGTTTAGAATTTAAATTTGCTAACGGCATTTAAGACTAGAGCTTATAAGATTTCTTATAGGCTCTGTTTTGGTTCTCAATCAAATAAAGTAGTAAAAGCCCGTAGCACTTTGATGGTGTTACAGGCTTTGTTGCAATTAGATTTAATTTTGATTTAGAGATCCAATAAGGGATAAATTTTCTTCTTTAATTACTTTCCCCTTGCATAAAGGGATACTCTTTCTTGATTATACTCATCGCTCTCTACCATGTCTACCAATGCCACGGCATAATCAATGTATGAGATATAGGATTCTTCATTATCATTTAAGGTAAAGCGATCGCCTGCTATGGCATAGTTCCCTTCCTTTTCTCCATCTGGTCTAAAATCTAAAGCAGGTGAAACGTAAACCCAGTTACAATCATTTCTTTCTTTCAAATTATGGAAAGCTTTTGACATATTAGAAGCAAGTGGTTTATACATATCTGGCATCCATTCACTCTCCCAGAGTTCTTGTGTAAGCTCGTCATCTACAAATAAGCTACCCGCACTTCCTACAACATACAGTTTAGTATCTGTCCCACTAATAGCATCACAGATAATTTGTGTTACCTTATCATGCTCATGTAATTGTTCCTCAGCCCAAACTCCAAAAGCATTTATAACTACATCATAACCTTTAACATCCTCTTTGGTTAAGTTCATAAGGTCTTTTTCAATAAATTCTTGTGCTTTTGACTTATTTTCCTGTCTAGCCACACCTGTGACATGGTGGCCTCTTTTAACCGCTTCTTCAACAAATAACTTTCCTACACGTCCATTAGACGCTAATACCATTATTTTCATAGAATACCTCCTTGTTTTTTTATTACGTCTCTATTATAATTTTATTAGTTACTTAATACAAGTAGGTACAATTAAGTGCTGTAAGTACCTTTTAGTAAGAATTGGAGAATTAAGCTATTATAAAGAATAAATTACCAGAATGTCCTGTTGAGATTACTTTATCCTTAATCAACAGTAAGTGGAAAGTTTTAATAATTCGTGAATTATTAAATGAGACAAAAAGATTTGGTGAATTACAAAGAAGTGTAGGAAATATTTCACAAAAAGTTTTGACATCAAACCTTCGCTCTATGGAAGATGATGGGTTAGTCAATCGCAAGGTCTATGCTGAAGTTCCTCCACGAGTCGAATATAGCTTGACTGATTTAGGTCGAAGCCTTAAGCCTATTTTAGATGAGATGACTAAGTGGGGCTTGACCTACAAGGATCTAATAAAAGGTAGTGACGAAACTCAAGACTAAGAGGATATATTTTTCCTATTTCACACGGCTTAAAACAAAATATTAATCAAGTTCTAATGCACACCCCTATCAATAAAGCGTTAAATAGTATAGCCACTATTTTTGGTAAGGGGTGTGCATTAAATTTAATTTTCAAAAAATGAGCAATAAAAAAAGACCCATTTTTGTGGTCCAATAATCAATTATCGCTCTAAAAGGCTTGAAACAGCCATATTCTCAATTGTTAATTTGTATCATTTTCTATATGGTTTTCTCTAGTTTCATACTGTCTTTGATACAATTACACTTTCCCTTTGAAAACTGAAACTTTTTATCTAAACTTTGAAAGTTTTTATTTTTGACCATAAAATTATTATTTATCATAGAATTTATTTGTAATAAATTTTACCATAAAAAAACCACTTTGGTATTTAAATTATACCAAAAGTGGTTTATTCTCCCATATGTTTTTATTATCTAACTTTTATTTTTCTTTTTTTCTTCTAAATAAAGTTACAACAAAAGCCATTGCTGATAATATCATTGCAAATGTGTATTGTACAACATTGATTCTTTCTCCTGTTTGAGGATTTTGTATTGGAAGTCCTTTTTTCAAAGTGTTCTCGTCGTTGATATCATACTCAGGTTTTTTATCTTCTGTAAGAGCATCACCTTTTTGTGTTGGAAGTCCTTTTTTCAAAGTCTCCTCGTCGTTGATATCATACTCAGGTTTTTTATCTTCTGTAAGAGCATCTCCTTTTTTTGTTGGAAGTCCTTTTTTCAAAGTGTCCTCGTTGTTGATATCATACTCAGGTTTTGCTTCTTCAGTAAGAGCATCGCCTTTTTTATCAGAAATAATTTCTATTTCATTTATAGCTTTTTTTCCTTTTTCTTTTTCTTCATTTACTGAACTTTCAGTTTGAGCTTTATTTATTTCCTCTTTGGACTTCTGTAACGCTTCTTTAACTCTTCTTTTAGCTTCGTCTTTACCTTCTTTAGATTGGTTAGAATTTTCAATTTCTTCTATTTTTCTTTTAGCTATGTTTTCTAATTCTTCTGTAGCATCTGCAATACCATCAATTTTTTCAACAATGTCACCAAAAGTTTCTAGTAGTTTTTCTTTAGTTTCTTCAGCTTTATCTTCGTTTAATTCAGCATCTAAGTCTTCCAATTTTGCTTCTTCCAATGATTGTAATACTTTAATTTTTACTTCTTCCAATTCTTTTATCAATTCAATTTTTCTTTTTTCTCCAAGTATATCAGCTTTTTCTTCTATTAATTTATTTACATTGTTAGAAATCTCTTCTATTTCATCTCTAATAGCTTTCTTAACGTCTTTAGCTACATTCTGATTAGACATACCTGGGTCTTGTTGTGGTGGCTGAACACTATTGCCATTTCCATTTCCATTTTCTTTTCTTTTCGCTTGTTCTTTTATAATATCATTATATAAGTTAGAAACAGGGTCAATTTCATATTTGCCTTGATCTTCATAAGATAACTGACCGTGAGCATCAATAGCGGCTTTTAGTTTATCTGCATATTCTGATAACTTTTGTTCATCAAGTTCCTGTAACTGTTTATTATCAACAGTTTTAGATTTTTTATATTCTTCTACTTTCGCCAATATGTCTTGATGATCTTGTTTGAATTTTTTAATTTTCTCAGACTCTGACTGCATTTCTTCTGTTTGTTTTTGATCTTCTTGTGGTCCACTTGGAGATGGGCTTACCGGTGGCATAAGGCTATCACCTTGGTTAGGTTCTGATGGTACAGCAGGCTCACTTGGTCTAGCTCCTGTTTCTGGGCTTGCAGGAATAGTGCTACCAGATTGTTTTTTTTCAGCCTTTTCTTCTTCGATAGAGTTTGTTTTTACAAGTGTAACATTCCATAGACTATCTTTTAACAAGCCATCAGGCGTACTTAGATAAAATGGGGTACCACCATTTACAGAACTATCCTTTATTTTTACCTTAAATTTATACTGTCCTTCAGCAGTTACGTATTTTTTATCTATCTCTTTTTCAACTGTCTTTTTATGAGTAGTTCCAAAATCCACTTCTGTTTGTGGTAAATTTTCCTTATCATATACGAGTAATTTTAGCTCTTTTATATTAGAAAGACTATTAATATTATAGCCTAACCCTTCAATGGTCAAATATATTTTATTTTCATAATATTGTATTTTTACATTTTGATACTTTGGATCTAGTCCACTATTTTCTTGTGCGGTACTAATAGAAGCACTAGATACTCCTTGTGCTTGGCTGTCAGCAAGTACAACAGCTGATGTGCTTGCCACCAGCAAACAACAGATAAGGCGCGACGCTACAGCCTTATTAATTTTATTTGATTTAGCTTTATTATCGTTATTTTTGTCATAAATTTTCTTTCTCATTTTTAAATTTCTAGCTCCTTTGCTCCTTTGTTATATTTATATATTCCCAAACATTATATATGTATATATATATATTGTCAATAGAAATTTCTGTTCTAGAGTCGTCAAACTTCTAGAGTCGTCAAACATATGTGACAAGAAAACCATTAATAATATTTTAAAAAGGCATAACGTTTGGTGTATTAAATGACAATACTCTTCTTACTATATTATTTGTTCTTACGCTATATCTTTGAAATGCCTTATACATTTCTTCTTCGCTCTTAAATCTTTTTTTACTGTAAAATAAATCATTATCTATCTTATAGAATTCTTTTTGGGTTAGCTTTTCTAGCCGCATTTGAAATCTATCGTTGTTATAATAATCTATCCTATCACCAATTCTTGATTTAATTTCTTCAAAACATGTCCACTGCTTTGCATATGAAGCTAATTCTTGTTTCAAATGTCCAAAAAAACTTTCTTGTGGAGCATTATCCCAACAATTTCCTCTTCTAGACATTGATTGTCTAAGTTCATAATTCTTTAATAATTCTCTAAAAGATGTGATAGTGTAGTGACTTCCTTGATCACTGTGTATCATTGCTTTTGCAATATATCTCAATTCCGTGACTCTTAATTTGTTTTTCTACTGTTTCAAGAACAAAGTCAACTTCTAATTTTTCACTTAATACATTTGATAATATTTCGTTCGTGTAAGCATCTTTAATAACTGATAAATAGCAGAATTCACCATTAAATACATAATATTATGCATATCATTCATATGACATTATATATATATTGTCAATAATTTAATTATTTTTTAATTAAATTCTCTTATAAACATAAAAACATTGTCAAAAACTAAAAAAGTTTCAAATATAACTCTGAAATTTAAATATTTTAAATATTTAAATGTTTAAAATAAAATTCCCATGTAGCCACCTCCGAAACTCCTTTAGGAGTGAGGACTAGTGGCGTCAATGGGAATTTTATTTTATTTTATTTTATATAATTCAATGCTTCAAATATATATTCTTCTTCTATTTCTTGATTTCCTTCATAATCAGCAATTGTACGTGCAACTTTTAATATGTTATCAACAGATCTTTGTGATAAATTATATTTTTGTTTAAGCATTTCTAATAAATTATTTATATTTTCTGAAACATTAATATATTTTTTTATTTGAAAATTGTTAAGACTTCCATTCGTAGTTATGTCTGAATTGTATCTATGATATTGTCTAATTTTTGCCTTTTCAATACTATTTTTAATATCTTCGATATTATATTTTTCTGAATTACTATTAGATATTTTTTTAGCTGAAGTTACCGTTATCTTTATATTAAATCTATCTAATAAAGCCTTATCAATTTTTTTATTAAAGTTTTGTATTTCTTTTTGAGTACATATACATTTTTCCTCAGTTCCATAATTACCACATGGACATGTGTTCATTGTGGTAATTACTGTACTTTTAATTGGATATTCATAATACATCTTTTTATTAAATTTTATTACTTCATCAAAATCCAAAAAGCTCTTAAGTTTATCAATTACATTTTTATTAAATTTATTTAATTCATCAAATACTAAAAATCCAAAGTTGGACATTGTATAAGTCCCTACTTTTTTATTATTTCCAAATAATTCATTTACATTTATGTTATTTTTAGGATAGATAATTTGCGGATAACTTGTGAATGTGTTAGTTTCATAAAATCGAGTTAAAATATCAGATAATATTAGAGAGTCTTTTGAATTTAATTTTGAAAATAAGGATTTAATTGACTTTATAGAAAAAGTTTTACCTGTACCTACAGGTCCTTTTATTAAAATACTGTGATTTCCTGAAATTGAGATTATTAATGCTCTTATTAGAGCCTTTTGAGATAAAATATCATTTATTGATGTTTCTATTTTATTTTCTTGAATACTAAAATTTTTATTAACTATTAAATCATTCTTACCATTGAAATGCTCCATTACTTGTGCTATATTTTTCGCCAAATATATATTTATATCCTCATATAAAGATAAATAAGGATAATTACCATAGGGAATAATTACATTTTTTATGTCATTTTTAATACAAAAATTAATTATACGTATTGGATTGTCAATTTCAACTAAATCTCCATTTAATGACAATTCACCACAAACGAGATAATCGTCAGGGTACTTAATATATCCTTGATTTGCTAAAATAGATAGTGCGATAGGCAAATCGTAGTGTGTACCCTGTTTTTTTATATCTGCAGGAAATAAATTTGTAATTACCCTACCATAAGGAAATTTTAAGCCATTCATCTTAAATGTTGAATAAATCCTATCTTTTCCTTCACTAATTGATTTTGAAATCAATCCTGAAATTGTAAACTTCATCATTCCCTTATTTTTTATCGTTTCTATATAAACCAGATTTTCTTCAGCTTTATTAAAATTATATGTTTTAATTAAATTGTTCATTTATTCCTTCTTCTCCAAAAATTATATTGTAATATTTACTAAATTCGGGATACATTGGAATTTCAATTTTAATAGATTTTTTGCTAATAGGATGTTCAAATTCTAAGTAATACGCTTGAAGCAACTGAGCATCAATATTAAAATTACTTTTAATTTTATTATAATCTGAATCCCCCAAAATTGGATGATTAATACTTGATAAATGAACTCTAATCTGATGAGTTCTCCCTGTAAATAATTGAATATCTAAATATGCGTATTGACTATTTTGTACTACAACCTCATAGCTTGTTTTAGCATATTTACCATTATCATCAACTGACATTAATTTACGATTTCTCATGCTTCTAGAAATATTTTTTTCAATAATACCATTTAAATTTTCAAATCTATTATTTACTATTGCTCTATATTTTTTTATTATATCTCTATTTTCAAACATAGATTTTAGTTTAATCATAGATTCATCGTTTAATGCTACTATCATAAGTCCAGAAGTATCCTTATCAAGTCTATGAACAATGCCTTCCCTATCTTCACCATTTATATTTGGTAAATTTTTATACTTGCTCATTAAGAAGTTTACAACTGTATTTTCTCTAATTGTATTTGTTGGATGAGAAACAATACCCATAGGTTTATTTATAACCGCAATGTAATCATCTTCATACAAAATTTCAATAGGTAAATCTTGTGGCTCTAATTTCTTTATTTTAAGAGAATCCAATTCAATATCAATAACATCATTTAATTTTACAATATATTTAGATTTTTCTTTTATTCCATTTACTAATACAGAATCATTTTTTATTAAATTTGAAAGTTTTGATCTAGATATATCCTCAAAATAATCTGATAAATATTGATCTAATCTTTGATTTTCATTATCTAAAACTGTTATCTTCATCTGTACTCCAATTAATTTTTGATTTATCTAATTTTTCAAGTATTTCATTCGCTTGTGAAAAATGTCTACATCCTAAAAATCCTCTATATGCTGATAATGGTGATGGATGAGTTGATGTTAAAATGTAATTATCATCGCTAATATATTTAGAAAGCGAAATCGCATCATTTCCCCACAACATAAAAACTACTTTCCCATTTTCAGAAATTTTTTTTATGACTTCTATCGAAAATATATTCCAATATGAATCAGCATAAGATCTAGGTTTACTATCTTTTACAGTAAGAATAGTATTTAAGAGTAATACTCCTTGTTTAGCCCAAGCTGTCAAATCAGGATTAATATTTATAATCCCTAAATCTGAGCTAATTTCCTTAAAAATATTTTTAAGTGAAGGAGGAGTCTTTACATCTGGATTAACTGAAAAAGCTAATCCATTAGCTTGACCTTTTTGATGATACGGATCTTGACCTATAATAACAATTTTAATGTCTTCATATTTAGTCAATTTAAATGCATTAAAAATGTCTTTATATTTAGGATATATGTCGTAAACTTTATATTCTTCTTTGAGAATGTTATAAAAATCATTAAACTCTTTAGTTTTTAAGACATTTTGAAGAACATTATCCCATCCATTTCCAATAATCATTTTTTAGCCTCAATAAAATAAACATAAATTATTAAAAATATAGCTGATAACGAAACATACATATCAGCAAAATTGAATACAGGAAAACTATATAATCCTCCAAGAGGAGTATATATAAAATCTACTACATATTGTAATCTCAATCTATCAATTAAATTTCCAACTGCCCCTGCCATTATTATAACCAATGGAAGTTTAAAGTAAATGTCAATATTGTTACTATTTTTTAATAAATACCAACAAATTCCAAAACAAATTAATATGGTAAGCACCGCGAAAATAAGAGTAGCATTTTGAAATATCCCCCATGCTGCTCCAGAATTCTCTAAATAAGTTAAATGTAGCCAATTATCAATCAATTTAATTTGATCATGTCCTTTCAAATTAGAAATAGCCCATAATTTAGTAAGCTGATCTATTATTACAGCTACAATAAAAATTATAATATACATCATAAATTACCCCTTAATAAAAAAAGGGCTTACGCCCTTATAATAGTTAAATTTGATATAAAGATTTTTCAGCAATAGTTTCTTTTAATTTTGAATCTACGCTTACACCTTCAGGAACTAAAACATAAATATCTTTAGTAACATTATGTAAAGATCCTCTTAAAGAATATAATCCACCACTTACAAAATAAAATATTTGTGTTTTAATATCAATCTCTAACATTTCTAAATTTAAAACTACAGTTTTGCCCGATATAACATCATCTAATACATTTTTAACATCATCAAATGTTAAAGGTTCTTTAATTGATACTAACATATTTTTATTTACTCCTAAATTTTTATTGGTTGATTGTCTTGTTTCAGTTCTATAATTTCTATTTGAATCAAAATTTCTATCATAAGTATTTGATTTAGTTTCAGACTTATTATCTAATGAGTATGAACTTGATTCATATTTTTTTTCATTTTTTTCTTCTAATTCTGAATCATTAACATCATTTTGAAATTCATCTTCTTCATAATAATCTTCTTCAATACCAATAAAATCTTTTACTTTATCCCAAAAAGCCATAATTCCTCCTTAATATGCTATATTTTTTATTATAACTTATTTAATGACATTTTTCTATTTTTATTTATAATCTTCATTTTCTTTATAATCTTTAGGATTTAATATTATTTTTGAAAATGGATTTAATTCTTCAAAATCTTTATAAATCGGTTCTGTAACATCTGGAAAAATTTCCTTAAAATTATTTGAAATATAAACAAAGTCATCCTCTTTTTTGATAACTTTAACCGGAGTAAATTTAACTTTATTGTTTTTAATAAAATAAACCCCATCAACTCCATTTAAATTGAATACTGAGTTATAAGGAACTTTATATGCTGAAATATTATTTAATGATATTTCGTAATCTATAAATCTATTATTAATAAATCCTTCTATATTATCAAATAATTTATATAATACAATCAAGCCATTCTTATAAGGTATTGACTTTTCTATGGTTGCATTATAATATTTTTTGTCAATTTTTAGTGTATTTGTTTGCAACTTATTTTTGCTATATTTTTCAGCATCTTTAATATATGTCATAAAATAAAAATATTTATTATTTACATATTTCAACCCTTGTATTTTTGTTGCTTTATTTGGAGATTTAGTTGTTAATAATTCTAAATTAGATTTGTCAAAATCATCTATATTATACAATGTTTCAAATCCATCATAAAAATTTACAATATAACCTGAACTATCTAATTTCAAAGATTTATTTTTTAAGTATCCATCTAAATAATTTATTAATTTTTCATAATTAGATGAATTATTTAAGTTTTTAACTGAACTTATATCTAAAAAATTAAAATTATTATCTATGATATTACATTTAATTTTTTCAAAAAATTGGTAATCATTCAATTTTTCAGAAATCTTATTATCTTTTATTATATTATATATTTTAGTCGCTTTTTCATATGCATCAAAATTATTTGTATTATCAACTATACTGTCAGCTCTATAAACTTTTTTATTATCTAATTTTATTTCTAAATTATCAAAATTTTCTATAACAAATTCATCAAAAATAGCAACACCACTTCCTGAAATATTATTATTTATTTCATATAAATTACCCACGTTATATAAATTATCAGTATTTTTATTTCTATTAAATAAAGTATAAATTATTGAAAATCCAATAACAATCAAGGAAAATATAAATATGAAAATCAATATTAAAGAAGTTTTATCTTTTTTTAGTTTATTAAAACTCAAATTCATCTTTAGTTTCCTTATTCATTAACATTTTAGTAGCATTTTCTATATCTAAATTTTCATATAGTATTTTATAAATAACTTCTGTTATCGGCATATAAATGTTTTTTTCTTTACTAATATTGTATAATGCCTTACAAGTAGGAATTGATTCAACCACCATTCCTATCTCGTTTTCCAATTTTTCTATAGTATGTCCTTTTCCTATAAGTTCTCCAGCTTTTCTATTTCTACTATGTCTAGATGTAGCTGTAACAATTAAATCTCCTAAACCAGCTAATCCATATAAGGTCTTATCTTTCCCACCCATTGCTACACAAAACCTTGTCATTTCGTGTATTCCACGTGTCATAATAGCAGCTTTAGTGTTATCTCCTAATCCTAAACCATCTAATATACCTATTCCCAATGCTAATACATTTTTAACCGCACCGCCAAGTTCAACACCTACTAAATCATTATTAGTATATATTCTTAAGCTGTTACTTGACATTAATTCTTGAACATCTCTAGCAAGATTTATATCTTTGCTTGCAGCTACTAATGAGGTTGGAATTGATTCAATAACTTCCTCAGCGTGTGACGGTCCAGATAATGCTACAAATTTATTATTAGGTAAAAATTCTTCAAAAATTTCTGATATACTCAAATTTGAATTTATTTCAATTCCCTTAGATAAGTTTATAATTATATTATCTTCATTGAAATATTTAGAATAATCTTCCAGTATATTTCTTATTTTTTGAGTAGGTATAGCATTTATCACGTATTTATTTTTTAACACATCTTTAATATTAGATGATGCCTTGATGTTATCAGGCAAAATGTAATCTTTCAAATATCTATCATTTTTATGAAGATTATTTATAGAATTACAAGTATCCTCGTTTCTAACATACATAATAACATTATATTTGCTTGACAATTCTTTAGAAATAGCGGTACCCCAGCTACCACCACCTAATACTGAAATTTCCATGTTATACATCCATTCTTTTTATTTTTTTCTCTTTTCCCTCAATTAATCTTTTAATGTTTTCTCTATGGCTATAAATTACAATTATTGTATTTAACAATGACATAATTACAAAAGCTATATTTGTATTATGAACTATTAAAACATATACAAATGCTAGTATAGTAAGCGCCAATGAA